>RFGE01000039.1 GCA_003696105.1 Deltaproteobacteria bacterium
CCCGGGACTCGCTCGTTGCGCACGCACACGACGTCTCTCGAGCCCCTCGTCGATACGGCGCACCCACGCGCGGCGACCGAGCCGGGGCTGCCGCAGTTACGGCGCGCACCGCGGCGGCGCCGCGACCCGCGCGACTGCGCGGTCGATCTGCGGCAGCGTCGCCGGCTTGGTGACGCGCGGCACGCCCGATTCGTCGAGGAACCGCGCCGCGCGGTCCGTGCACGCCCCGCCGGTGAGGATGATGACGCGGTCGGACAGTCCGCGCGATCGCGCCTCCTCGTACAGGTCGACGCCGTCGCGGCCCGGCATCATCAGGTCGGCCAGGATCGCGTCGAACCGGTCTCGGTCGAGCCACGCCACGGCTTCGTCCACCGACTCGGCCGTGACGACATCGTACGCGCGCAACAGGCGGCGCATCGACGCCAGCACCAGGCGCTCGTCGTCGACCACGAGCAGCCGGTAGCGCGCCCCAGCGGCCGGTTCCGGCCGCGGCGTGAACTCCCCGGTCGACGGGGCCCGGCCGTCGGCGCGCACGAGCGTCACGCGCGCGACGGTTCCGCCGCCGGCGCGGTCGAGCAATTCCAGCGTTCCACCGAACGACGTCACGATCTGGTGACTCACCCACAGGCCGAGACCGGTGCCCTCCCCCTGCGGTTTGGTCGTGACGAACGGGTCGAACACCCGACTGCGCACGGCGTCTGGAATGCCGCAGCCCGTATCCGCGATGTCGACGACGACCCGCCCGTCCGCGCCGGCCCGCACGTCGACTTCGATCCGGTGATCGCCGCCGTCGTCGGGCAGCGCCTGGGCGGCGTTGACCAGCAGGTTGAGAAACACCTGGCCGAGGCGGCCGCGCTCGGCGAACACGGCCGGAACCGGCCGGATGCGGCGCACCAGCTGGGCGCGGTGGCGCACCTGCAACATCGCCATCTTGATCGTGCGGTCGAGCACCGACGCGACGTCCACCGGCCCGAGCGAGCCCTGGTCCCGCGCGAAGCCCTTGAGGTCGCGGACGATCGCGGCGATGCGGGCCACGCCGTCGCGACACTCGGCGAGCAGTTCCCGCAGCTCGGCTACGGCAGCGTCGTCGAGCGGCCCGTCGACCAGTTCGCTACCGACCTCGAGGTTGGCCGACACGAATGCCAGCGGGTTGTTGATCTCGTGCGCGACCCCGGCGGCGAGCGTCCCCACGGACGCGAGGCGATCGGTCACCTGAATCTGGGCGAGCAACTGGTGGCGCTCGGTCACGTCGCGAATGATCGCGAGCCGCGCCGCCCCGTCGCCCGTGTCGAAGTCCATCGCGACGACCTCGCCGATTCGCCGATCGCCGCGAGCGCGACGAAACTGGACCGACACCGGCGCGGGACTCGCGGCTCCGTCCACCAGAACCGTGCGCGCCGTACGTTCGTCTTCGGCGGCGACCCACTCGAGCGCTCGACGACCGACGAGTTCCCGAAGCGGCGTTTGAAAGAACGATTCCGCGGCGCGATTTGCGAATTCGATGACGCCGTCGCGCAACACGCACACGACGTCCGGGATCGTGACGATCAGGCGGTCGAGGCGTTCCAGGGACGCCGACAGCTCGCGCTCGCGCTCGCGCAAATCGCGCGTGCGCTCGACCACCTGTACCTCGAGTTGCCGGTACAGATCCCCGCTGCGCGCGATGATCGCGGCGGACATCGTGAGCATCTGAAACATGAGCGCGTAGTCGGTCAGTTCGATGGTGCGCAACGCTCCAGCCCAAAACAGCGAGTCGTTGACGATCGCGGGGACCACGACGGCTACGACGACCCAGATCGGTACGCGGTGGAACCAGTCCGCGCGGCGGCGCGCACGCCGGAAGGCGGACACGACGGTGACGGTCACGACCGCGGCGTAGGGAATGGCGAGGACGCCGAGCGGTACCGGCTCGGGGCCGATCACCGCGTCACCGGTGAGCGTCTCGAACAGCCGCTGGCGGCTCGATACCAGCAGATCGCCGCACCATACTCCCACCACCGGAACCGCGCTGGCGACGAGCGCCAGCGGTAGCCAGCGCGGCCGCGCGGCGTCGCGCAGCTGGAACACCAGCAACAGCGCCAGGGGGGCGATCGCGAACAGCCCGGTGTGCGCGATGCGGTAGCCGAGTTCGATCGCGTCCGGGGAGGTCGCGGCGTGTTGGATGAAGCGACCGAGCAGCGCCACGGCCAACGCGGTCGCCCACGCCGCACTCGTCCGCGCCACCGGCTCGCCGTTTTGCACGCGCGCCACCCACAGCTGGTACGCGGCGATGAACGCCAGCATGCCGACGAAAGCGAGGCGCAAAGCCTGTGCGATGGCGAGGTACGACACGTTGCCTCTCGAGAATCCGCCCCGACCCCACGGAGTTTACTCTGCCATAAAAACGAGTAATATGAATTACGTATTTTTGTGACAAAGTTTGGCTACCCGAGGGGAGGCCCCCACGATCCACCGCCCCGGCGGCCGGCCCGGGACGCTACCCGAGCAGCGGCCGCTGGCGCGAGCGCGGCAAACCGAGCCGCTCGCGCAGGAACCGGCGGCGGCGATGCCGCTCCAGCCAGCCTGCGGGCGCGCCCCCGTGCGGTTCCGCC
>RFGE01000040.1 GCA_003696105.1 Deltaproteobacteria bacterium
CCGGGCGGGCACACCGCGGAGGCGCCGCCGGGCGGGCACACCGCGGAGGCGCCGCCGGGCGGGCACACCGCGGAGGCGCCGCCGCCGCGCTATCCCATCCACGCATCGCAACACGACGTGGAGACCGAGTACGTCCAGCGCGTGGCCGCGCCGGCCGCACCGCGGCGCGCCGCGCGCGCGGCCGCCGTCGTGGGCGGCGCGGTCGTCCTCGGGATCGCCGCGTTCGTCGTGACCGGCAAGGTCGTCGGGCGCGGCGGCGCGTCAGGTGCGGCGTCGAGCGGCGACGCGGAGGGGGCTTCGGTGGTCGTGCCGCGCGAGGAGATCGAGGTAGCGCCGCCGGTCGATGCATCCGCCGCCGACACCGGAGCGGGCTCGAAACCGAGCCCTGCCGGCGCCGCCGGGCCGGCGGGCGATCGACCGCACCGCGCCGCGGACGCACCGGCGCCCAAGAAGAAAGTCAAGCGGAAAGTGCGCGTGCGGAAGAAGAAGAAACGGCGACGGCGGTGACCTCCGGCGCCGCCGGGCGAAACCCGATGTTGCTGACGCAACGAAATGGGTCGGCGGCGGAGGTCGCAATGGAGCGGATCGGTCCGGTCCGGCGATGCGGGAGGCACGTCGCGGTGCGGGCGACGCGGCCCGCTGGCGGACGGGGCCCGTTGCCAACAGCGCCACCGCCGGCGTCGCGATGCGCACAGCCCGGTCCGGGTGCGGAACGGCCGACCGGACCCGTCGACGCGTGCCGACTTCGCTGGCGCTGCGAGGCGTGCAGCCGCCTGGCCCCGCGACGGCGGCGCTGGTCCGACTGAGCCCGCGAGGCCGCGCGCGTCGTCGCGCCGTACCCCATTCGACCTGGACGACGGCGAGCACGACCCGCGAGGCCGCGCGCGTCGTCGCGTCGCGCCGTACGGCCGCGCGGTCACGACGAAGGACCAGCCGGCCCGCACAGCTCGACGACGACGTCGTACAGAAGCTCCGTCCCCCAATGGAGGCCCGCGATGGGCACGCGCTCGTTGTGGCCGTGGAACATGTCCGCGAAGCGGATGCCCGAGCCGCGTTCGATCTTGACCGGCGAAAACCCGTACCAGCGCGCGCCCGTGCGGGTGAAGTACTTGGCGTCGGTGAACCCCGGGATGATGTACGGCACCACGACCGCGTCCGGCTCGCGGCGGCCCACCTGAGCGCAGATGATGTCCCACAGCGGCGACTCGACCGGGTCCGTCACCACCGGCGGAGCGGATTTGATCACTTCGAGTTCGACGTCCGGGCCGAGCACCGCGCGCAGCTCGGCGAGGAACGACTCGTCGGTTTGTCCGGGCAACGTGCGGCCGTCGATCAACACCTCGGCCCGGTCGGGAATCACGTTGATCTTCGCGCCGCCGCGCACGACGGTCGGCGTCGCCGTGTTCGACAGCAGCGCCGCGATGCCCCGCGCCATGGATGCATCGGGGACCAGAGGCAGCACCCGCTGGAGCAGATGCGGCCGAGTGAGCAGTTTGACGAGCGGCTGGACGATGGCCGGCTGGCACCGCGCGATCGCTTCGAGGAACGCGCGCGTCGCAGTCGTCGGGTGGACCGGCAGGCGGCTGCGGCCGAGGCGGTCGAGAGCGCGGCCCAGCCGAACGATCGCGCTGTCGTCGCGTGGCATCGAGCCGTGGCCCGGTTCTCCGCGGACGCGGGCGCGCACCCAGCAGATCCCCTTTTCCGCTACCTGTACCGGGTAGAACGTCGTTCCGCCGACGTGCAGCGAAAAGCCGCCGCTTTCCCCGATTGCGTATTCGGCTTCGACCAGCTCGCGGTGATGTTCGACGAGCCAGCGAGAGCCGACGTCGCAGCCCGCCTCCTCGTCCGCGACGGCAGCGAAGATCACGTCGCGGTCGAGCGCGGCGTCGTCGCGCGCGAGCTTGCGCAGGATGGCGGCGCACATCGCGGCCATGTTCTTCATGTCGATCGCCCCCCGCCCCCACAGGCAGCCGTCGGCGACGGCGCCGGAAAACGGCGGGTGGTCCCAGTGCTCCGGGTCGGCTTCGACGACGTCCAGGTGCGCGGTGAGCAGCAGCGGTGGAGCCTTGCCCCGCCCGCGCCGGCGAACGACCAGGTTGGTGCGACCCGGCGCGCTGTCGAGCAGGGTCGGCTCGTACCCCACCTCGGCCAGCTCGCGCGCGAGCAGCTCCGCGGCCGGTCGCTCGTTGCCGGGAGGATTCGTCGTGTCGATCCGCAGCAGCTGCTGGCAGATCCGCTGAGCGTCGGCTCCCAGGGGCGGCGCGTCCGACATGCGCGGACTGTACCCGATCGCCGGGTGCCGCGGCCTGGCGGCGCGACCGCGTCCGGATCGCGCGGTCGTCGACCGAGCGGCAGGCGGGGGCATCGCGGCCGGGCGCACGGCACGGGCGGGCGCCCGGCGCGGGCGGGCGCGCGGCACGGGCGGGCGCGCGGCATCACGGGCGGCCGCGCGGCGCGACCGCGACATGCATGTCGCGGGTGGCCGCTCGACGCCGAAACGCGCAAGCGCCAACTACCCCACATGCGACGTGGCGGCCGGCGGCACGGCCGTTGCGACGGCGCGGCCGCATGACGCGTAAGCTCGCGGGACCCAATCGAGTTGCGGCGTCCGCCGCCATCGTCACCGCGCTCGCGGCCGGGCTCGGGTGCAGCGGGGGAGAGGACCTGGCGGCAGGGGCGCCCGACGCGGGCCCTGGAGTCGGCTCCGACGCCGGGGCGGGCACTCCCCAGTGCTTCTCGTCCAACGAGTGCCCGGCTGGCTGGGAGTGCTCCGAGTTCGGCGTGTGCCTCCCGCCTCCGGTGGGCCAGCCCGATGGCGGCGCCGAACTCCCGCCGGAGGTTGAATACGAGCTGAGCCGCCCCGTGAGCGCGCTCCGCTACGTCTACGTCGCGATGGCCGACCAGGATGTCCTCGCCAAGATCGACGGCCGGACCCTGGCGGTCACATCCATCCACGTCGGCGACCAGCCCGAGGTGCTGGCCGCCGTGCCGGGAACCGACGCGGCCATCGTCCTGGATTCGATCAACGGCACCGCGACGATCGTGCGGCCCACCGTCGACCGCGATGCGACCGTCGTGTTGCCGACCTTGCCGCGGCTCAACGCGCTGTCGGTGGACCCGACCGGGGCGTACGCGGTCGCGTGGTTCGACCTCGCCAAGGCGGCGGCGGACGCCGGCGGCATCGATGCGGTGGGCGAGGTCGGCAGCTTTCAGGACGTCACCGTGTTGCGGCTGGCCGCCGGCGCCGAGCGCGCCGTGGACCTCACCGTCGGGTTCCGCCCGCGCGAGGTCGAGTTCGACGCGGCCGGACGCCGCGCCTACGTCGTGACCGACGACGGCGTGTCCGCGATCGATCTCGCGCAGGCGGTCGCGTCCGGGCCCTCCATCGTGGCGCCGGTCCCGGTGACCGCCGATCCGCTGGCGGACCCGTCCGGCATCGAGGTCGCCATCACGGCGAGCGGACAGTTTGCCGTCGTGCGCGAGGCGGACCGGGCCGAGCTGCGGGTCGTGCGCGTCGCCGGAACGCCCCTTGGCGAGATGTGGACGATTCCGCTGCCGTCCGTGCCCACCGACGTGGACCTCGCGCCGGGCGGCGCGCGGGCGTACGCCGTGTTGCGCGAGCAGTCGCAGCTCGCGGTCATCGACGTGCCGGAGGACGCGCTCGATCCGAGCGGCGTCGAGTTCATCGACCTCGGCGGCGAGACGGTCGGCTCGCTCGTGCTGTCCGAGGACGGCGCGCGCGGGCTGCTGTTCACCAACGCCGCTCCGATCGAGCGGTTGACCGTGGTCGAGTTGACGGACCCGCCCTACCCGACTCGCAGCCTGCCGCTGCAAAAGTCGGTGCGCCTGGCGGCGTTCGATCCGCAGGGCGACTCGGTGATCGTCGTCCACGCGAAGCAGCCGGGCGATCCCGGGACCGCCTCCACGCTCGACGAATACATCGACCGCAGCTACGGCTACTCGGTGGTCGACGTGGCCACGGGCTTCGCCAAGCTCCAGGTCACGCCGGTGGCCCCCGGGCCGTTCGCATTCGCCACCACGCGCCGCCGCGCGTACCTGATCCTCGACGGCGGTGACGCCGAGGGCGCCGTCGCGCGCGTCCACACGATCGAACTTGATACCGGCGTCGTGCGCGAGCGGGATCTCCGATCGCCGCCCGACGCGGTCGGCATCCTGCCCGCCGCGGGCGTCGCATTCGTGTCACAACGCCACGCGCTCGGCCGCGTGTCGTTCATCGACGTCGACACCGACGCCATTCGCACCGTCACCGGCTTCGATCTCAACGGCCGGATCATCGACTGATGGCGCGCGCGCGGACGACAACTCCGATTCTCCCGGGTGCGTGCGGCGGGCGGCGACCCGGTCGGCCGCCATCGCCCGGCCAACGTGATTGCCCGCTGCCGCGCCGCGCCGGCGCGCCGGATCGTTGCCGCCCGCAAGCGGCCGTCGCCGCCGTCGCGCCGGCATTCACCCCAGCGAGGTATCACCCGTGAAACGAATCGCATGGCTGGCCCTGTATGGAACCTTGACCGCGTGCTGGCTCGACGAGCCTCGACCTGTCGGCTACGACCGCCACCGCGAGGTGCTCGGCCCGGTCGCGATGAAGGACCGCGTCGCGTACGTCGACACCGCGCGCGATCGCGTCATCTTCGTCGACTCCGCCGGAGGTGACCCGGTCGTGCGGACGGTGGGCATCGGCCGCAGCGCCGTGTTCGTAACGCCGACGCCGGACCGGTCCCGATTGGTCGTGATCACGCGCGGCGAGGAAGCCGTCGTCGAGGGACAGGTCGACGAGGAGCCTGCCCTGTGGGTCGTCGATCCCGACGGCGGCGAGGCGCCCGTCGCGTACCCGATCGGATCGCCGTTCAACCGCATCGCGATCTCCAGCGACGGCGCGGAGGCGGTGGCGTATTACACCGGAAGCGGATTCGATCCCAACACCGGTGTGTTTCGCAATCCGAACGAGGTCGCCGTCGTGCACCTGTCGCAGCCGCCGGGCGACGGCAACCCGGTCGTGCGCACGGTGCGTTCGTTCGGCGCCGCGCCCGACGGCGTCGTGTTGTCCCCGCCGATGGCGATCCCGGGCGCCGACGACTCCACGCCGCGGACGTTCGCATTCATCCTGGCGCCAAACACGGTGACGATCCTGGACGCGACGCACCCGGAACGCGACGAGGTGTCGATTCGTCTCGATCAGGGCAGCGACGTGACCGTATACCCGCGGGAGATCGCATTCGCGCCGGACCGCGCCACCGCGTACTTGCGCGCCGACAACGCGCGCGACATCGTCGCCATCGAGATCCACCCGGACCCGCCGAGCGCTGAGCGTCCGCGCGACAACGACTATCGTCCGGTGCTGGCGGAACTCGGAACGGGCGGCGGACCGGCCGACGTCGCCTGGTACGACGACGCCGCCGGCCGCCGGTTCGTCGTGGCCGCCACGCCGGGCACGCGCGACGTCGTCGTCATCGACGCCAACACCGCCGAGTTCGTCACGGTCGAGACGCCGGATCCCATCGATCGCATTCTGCTGTTCCCCGCCGGTGGCGACCAGCCGCCCCGAACCGCCGTGTTGGCGTCGCTCGGCGACCGCAGTTCGCGAGTCCATCTTCTGGCGCTCGACGGCATCACGGACCCGCTGGTGCCGATCGACCTGCGGACGGTCGACCTCGCTGCGCCCGTCGTCGACGTGGTCCCCGTGCCGGGGCGTGCGTATGCGATGATCGTGCACGACGCCGATCGCACGGTGCTCGGCCTGCTCGACGTCGCGTTCGGGTCCGTGTCCCCACTTCAGGGTGCCGGGCGCCTCGACGCCTACGACTTTTCCGCCGGCGGGACGCATCTGGTGGGCATCACGTCCGGCGTCGCGCGCGTCGGGTTCGTCGAACTCGACACGCTGCATCCGTTCGACCTGCGGCTCGACGACGCGCCCGGGCGCGTGTTCGCGCTGGCGGGAGGTGGCGTGTACGTGGATCACAGCGATCCGTTCGGGCGCGCCACGATTTTGCCGTCGGTCGAGGCCGGCCGGCAGGAGTCGGTCGTGCTCAGCGGCTTCTTGCTGGCGGACTGGATCGATGAACCGCTGTGAGCCGGGACTCGGGAGGAAACTCATGTTGCGAACGATGATCATCGCGGCCGGTATGTGCGCGGCGGCCACTACGAGTGCGTCGCCGGCGTTCGAAGTCGGGGTGGCGTCCGGCGCGCGCGCGATGCGGTCCACCAGCGTCGACACGCTCACGGAAGACGATTCGCACGAGTCGTTGGCGCTGACCGCCGCGTATCGCGTCGTCGACTTGCCCGCGCTCGGCCTGCGCGTGCGCGCGGAGGTTGCGTACCTGCACGAACGCGTGGGCGGCACGACCTATCAGCAAATCGACTCGGACCTGGTGACGCACGGCGTGCGTGCTGGCGCGCGGGTCGAACGCGATCTGCGCTCGTGGTTGACGTTGCACGCCGGCGTGTGGGCTGGGTACAAGCGCGGCACGTTGGCCTTGTCGGATCGGGCGTTCGGATCGGCGCGTGCGACGGAGGACACTGCGCGGGCGGCGACCGTCGCGGCGACCGCGGGCGTCGACCTCGCAATCGTCCGGCGCCGCTCGTGGAGGCTCGTGGCGCGGACCGAGTTCGAATACGAGCGGGCCTCCGCGATGCACTTCGTCGCGCGGCCGGCGGCCGGCGACGACGGTGCGCTCACGATCCCGACCCGGTCGGCATCGCTCGGCGACCTCGACACGTCCGGCCCGGCGATCCACGTCGGAATCGCCGTGCAGTTCTGAGCGACCGGACGGGACCGGCCACCGGCGACGGAGCATCGCCGGCGGCCGGTGCCCGCGGGCCGCCGCCGGCTATGGCCTGGCCCGCGCCAACGTCGTCGGGCCGGACAGCGCGAGGTGGGGCGCCAGTTTGTCGACGGTCTTGCGACCGAATCCCTTGACGCGACGAAGGTCGCGGATTCGCTTGAACGGACCGTGTTTGCGCCGCCATTCGACGATGCGGCGCGCCTTGACCTGGCCGACGCCCGGCAGCCGCTGCAGCTCCGTTTCGGTCGCGTCGTTGAGGTTGACGACACCGCGGACCGGTGCGGCAGGCGGGACGCTGCGCCGGGTGCGCTTGCCCGCGCGGCGGGGGGCGCGCGCGTCACCGGTGCGCCGCGCGTGCGCGCCGTCGCGGGCGTGCGCGGCGGGTACGTCGCCGGCCCACGCGCTCGGAGCGGCGGACAACGCGTCGGCGGCGAGCAGCGAGAAAGATGCGATCGCGACCGCGAATGCGGCGCGGAACAACAAGGTGCGATGGACCATCGGGATTCTCCTTGCGAAAGAACGAGTGGGAAGACTGCGGCAGCCTCCTAGAACGGGATGTCGCGCTTGGCGGCGGGCGCACCGTCGTCAGTGGCGGCGCCGCCGCGCGCACGATCGCGCTCGTCCAGTTCGCGGATGTGCAGCCGCCCGTTGGTCGGCAGGACGTTGAGTTCGACGTTGATCGAGCCGTCGCGGTTTTCCCACGCGCTGCCGGTGCGCACCCAGAAGGTGCCGCCGCCCTTTTTTTCGATCGGACAGAGGACTTTGTATTGCATGAGGGTCTCCTTGGTTTGGGGTTCGCGTACTGCGACCGGAGGGCATCGCAAGGCGCGAGCCAGCGGCAACCGCCCCGGCCGGCGTCGAGCTCGTCCGGTCGACGGACGCGCGTCCGGTTGCCGACCAGCCGGCAACGCGACTTGCCGGTCAGCGTCCGGTGCGCCGGACGCCGCGGCGCGCCGGCGACTGTCACCGGGCGTGTGGTCGGGGCCGGTCGCCGGCGCCGCGGCCGGCTAGCGGAAACCGTGGCGCGGCTCGGGCGGCGCAAACGCCGCCGCCGTCCACTCCGCGGCCTGGCGCAGCAGCGCCTGCGCGTCGGCAATGCTCGCCGACGTCGCGAATCGCACGACCGTGCCGTCGCGTCGCAACCGCAGCCCGCGCGCGATCCGGTCGGCTCCGACTTGCTGCAACAGCGCGCGGAGCGCCACGCCGGTTGCGCCCGAACGCGCGGCGTCGACCGCTGCGCAGAACGCGGCCGCCGCGGCGTCGCTCGCGAACTCGGCCCGGCCGATCGCGTAGAAGCCGTAGTCGGCCTGCACGATCGCGACGGTCGCATACCGCGGGGAGGGCAACGTGCCGACCACCGGGATGCCGATGCGCTCGGGTAACCCGGAGACAGTTGCGATCGCAACCGGTCCTGGACCGTCGCCGCCGGCGGCGAGGCGCGCGTCGACGGTCGCGAGCCAGTCGGGCGCGTCGAGGTGCTCGGGCCGAACCAGCAGCAAGCGGTGCGCTGACGGGGCGAAGTAGACGCGCGGGTCGGCCGGATGCGGCCGGGCGTCGCGCGCGCGATCGCCGCGCAGGCCGGCCGGCGTCTGCGACCACGTCACCCGGCCGCGCCGCGACACGAACGCGCGCGCGGCGGCGGGGTCTCCGCGCACGGCGCCCGCGACCAGGGTGGCCGTCACGTCGCGCGGGCGCGGCGACGACATCACGAGCGCGTCGAACCGCGCGTAGATGGCGCCGGCCTCGTCGCCGACGATGGCGCGATAGTCGGGCAGCGGCGACAGCAGCGCTTCGACGGCGGGGGCCCACATCGTGTCGCGCAGGCGGTCGAGGCGCACGACGGCCGTGACGATCGGAGCGCCGGGGAGGCCGGCGTTGAGGTCCTCGTCGACGCCGGCCACACCGGCGGCCACCACGGCGTCATCGACCGGCGGCACGGCGGTGAGGCGCGCGAGGCCGACGGGCAGCTCCACCGGACGGCGCGGTGCGAGCGGGCGGTTCGACCGGCCGCCGTCGGTGAGGGCCGACAGCGCCGCGGCCGCGCGCGCCCGCTCCGCGGGGTCGGTCGTCGTGCGGTCGCGGACGGCCGCTCCGCGTCGTGCTTCGAGCGAGGTCGCACCGGCGTGGGCCGCGCCCGCGCGGGGAGCGACCGCGCCGGCGCCGGCGTCTCGGTCGCCGGGCTCGGATGCGCCGCCGGCGTCGCCGGGAGCACCGGGAGCGGGTCTCGAGTCCGGCGCTTCGGGCGCCGGCTCGGGCTCGACGGGCTCCGGCTCGGGCTCGGGCGCCGGCGCCGGCTCGGGCTCGGGCGCCGGCTCGGGCTCGGCGGGCGCCGGCTCGAGCGCGGGCTCCGGCTCGGGCTCGGGCGCCGGCTCGGGCTCGGCACGCGCCGCTTCCCGATCGACGCGCGATGCGACCGGGGCGCCGGCCGCATCGCCGTCGGCGGCCACGGGCACTGGCGCGACGACGTCGTCGCCGATCAGATCGACGTCGACCGAGGCGATCTCCGAGTCCGTCCACTCGAGCGGCTCGCCGCGGACGCCGCCGTGCCCCGCCCCCGCTCGGACTCCGCACCACAGGAGCCCGAGCGCTGCCGCGTGCAGCGCCGCCGAACCGAACCACCCGGCGATCCACGCGTGCCGCACCGGCTGCCGCAGGTGGCGCATGCCGCGTATTGTGGCGCGACGCCGGCCGCGGGGCTACCGCGGCGATCGGGTCGCCGCCGGACGAGCCGCTTCGATCCCGTACGGGATACGCCGAGGCGTGCGGGGCTACCGCGGCGATCGGGTCGCCGCCGGACGAGCCGCTTCGATCCCGTATCGGACACGCCGAGGCGTGCGGGGCGACCGGGGCGATCGGGTCGCCGCCGGACGAGCGCAGCCGTGCGCCGTCGCGCGCGTGCGCGGTTGGCGCGCAGGCGGCCGCGCACGCCGCGCCGCGTGCGACCCGGACGTCCGCGGTTGCACCGCCGGGCCACTCGGATGGCCGCGCCGGCGTGGCGTCGACCGCGCGGCCGGCCCCCGGCTATACTCGCCTTGATGTCGGCCGAGCGTCCGCTCGACGAGCGCGAGCGCCGCGTCATCGCGGCCGCGCGCGACAAGGCTCACGTTCTGTACGAAGGTGTACGCACCCCTCATCGGAGCTGTGGCATCGCGCTCGCGGAGACGTTCGGTGTGCCGACTCGCCCCTACCAGGCGCTCCGCCGCGGCGGAATCACCGGCGAAGGCGTGTGCGGCGCGGTGCGCGCGGGGGAACTCATCCTCGGCGAGCGCCTGGGCGACCCGGACCCGACCGGGCCGGTGACGGATCGCCTGCGCGCGGCCATCCAGTGGTACCAGCGCGCGGTCGCCGAGCGGCTCGCCACCGGCGGTGCGCCCGATCTGGTCTGCAACACCCTCACGCGGCCGCACGGCGACTTCGCCGGCCCGGCGCGCGTGCAGTTCTGCACGCATCTGGCCGCGCAGGTCGCGGAGTTCGTGGCCGAGGCGCTCGTCCGGTTCGGCGACGAGCCGGTCGACATCGAACCGCTTGCGCTCGCCGGAGGCGACGAGGACGGTTCGCCGTGATGCACGATCGTCGCCGCCACACCGCGCCCACGGCAGCGGGCGCGACCCCGCCGGGGCCGCGGCGTGGCGACCGGCGGCCGCCGGCTCGGATGCTCGCCCGATGAAGATCAAAAAAGAGATTGTAGGTGCCGTCGTCGCCGAGGCATCGGCGAAGATGTCCGACCCCAACTATTCGGCGGTGCTCGTCGGCGGGTTCGTGCAGTCGCAGCGCGACGCGGCCCAGTATTTGAGCGCGCACGCAACGGATTTTGGCGGCGCCGAGGCGGTAGTCAACGCCATATTCCATTGCGCGCTGATCGGCCTGTGCTTCCAGCGCGGCTACGGTCGCACGGTGCGTCGGCTCACGTTCGACGACCTCGACGCCGCGTCGGCGGGAGATCGCCGTGCGGCGTTGGCCGCGCGCCAACCCTACGTGCTCGAGTATATCGATGCGAACGTCGATCGCGCGGCGATGAAGGACTCGCTGATACTCATCGCGCTCGCGATGGAGTCGGCGAGCCGGTGACCTGCAGCGCGCCGGTTACCCGGCCCCGGTCGGTGCCGCGACGGCCAGCGCCGCGCGCATGCGCTCCACTCGCTCGGCCATCGCCGCGCGGGCGGCGTCCGGTTCCACGATCCACGCGTGGCGGCCGAACCCCAACACCCAGCCGGTGACCCACTCGAAGCCCTCGCAGTCGATCACGATCTCGGCACTGCCATCGTCGAACCGGGTCACTTCGCCGTGCGGCCACGCGGCGCCGACTCGCGCGGTCGCGACCGGGTCCAGGTGCACGCGCACTGCGACGGCGTCCGCGGACGGGACGTACAACCGTTCGCGGCGGTACGCCTCGAGGTCGAAGTCCGGCGGGACGGTGAACCGCGCATCCGTGACCTCGAGCGATGAGATCCGATCGATGCGGAACGTACGCGTATCGCCGCGCTTGTGGCAGTGACCGACGACGTACCACTGGCCGGCGTGGTGCACGACGCCGTAGGGATCGACGGTGCGGCGCTCGGCCGAACCGCTCGACACGGCGCCGTAGTGCATCGTGACCGCACGCCGCGTGCGAGCCGCAGTCACGAGGTCGCGCAGGTGGCGCGCGACGATTCGATCCGGCTCGCTCACCACCGTGCCGGTGGCGAGTTGCTCGGCCACCGGCGCGTCGCGGCCGAGTGCCCGCTTGAGCTTGTGCTCCGCCGACGCGAGTGCGTCGTCGAACGGCGCGATGCCGCTTTCGCGCAAGGCCCGCACGCCCAACAGCAGGGAACACCCCTCGGCCGGCGTGAGCCGCAGAGGCCGCGTAAGCCGCTGCGCGAGATCGACGAACACGCGGCCCTCTTCGACCGACACCAGTAGATACTCGCCCGGGTCGCCGTCGGGCGGTCCGACTTGCGTGAGCAGGTCCAGGTCCTTCAGGAGTTGGTCGCGATCGACGCCGACGAGGGCCGCGAGCGCGTCGACCGGCACGCCGTCCGGGTGGCGAGCGACGTACGGCACGAGAAACAGCAGCCGGCGCAGTCTGTGGTTGACGTCCCTCATGCGTATCGCTCCGCGACGGCGGCGAGTTCGTCCGCGATGCGCGCGCGCAACCGGTCGCCGCGCACGACGCGGATCGCACCTTTGGCCATCAGCACGCGGGAGGCGGCGTAGTCCAGGTTGCCGCAGCGAAACCGCACCCGCACGCTGCCGTCGGCGGCGCGGTCCCGCTCGGCGCCCGGTCCGAAGTCTTCGTTCGCCGCGGCGGCCACCTGCGGGCCGAACTCGAGTTCGACGTGTTCGGGCGGCTCGCTGTCGAACGTCCACGGAGACCGCGCGGTATAGCGCCGTACGTCGAAGTCCGGCGGGCGCTCGAAGTCGGGCGTCTTGGGCTTGGGCGCGATCGCCAGGTCGAGAATGCGGTCGAGCCGAAACGTGCGCACGTCCTTGCGCAAGTGGCAGTAGCCGACGACCAACCATCGACCGCCGCGGTAGACCAACCCGTAGGGATCGATCGTGCGCTTGCGGACGATTCCCTTCGTCGCCTCGCGGTAACGGAACGTCGCACGCTTGCGATTGCGAGTTGCGGCTTCCAGCGCGGCGAAGCGATCGGACAGCTCGCGGCGCAGCTTGCGCTCGCCCGATTCGGGAAAGTGTACGAGCACCGGGGTGTGCTGGTGGATCGCGCTCGGTGACAGCGGAAACTCCGTGGGCGTGTCCGGCAGGTCCGGCATGTCGAAGGCGAGCTTCTTGACGGCGAGGTCGACGATCGAGTCGTAGTTGCCGCCCGGAATGGCGCGCGCGATCGTCGACGCGAGGACGAGGGCGGACACCTCGTCGGCGGTGAGTTGCACTTCCGGCATTCGGTAGCGGCGCAGCTCGACGACGTAGCCGCCCTCCTCGAGTGCGTCGTCCTCCTCGGGCGTGACGTAGCGGATCGGCACGCCGAGTTCGAGCAGGTCCGCCTTGTCGCGCTCGAACGCGCGCAGGCCGGCCTCCGCGTTTGCCGTCTGATATGCGCTGAACTGATCGCGGATCTCGCGAAAGGTCACCGGCGAACGCGCGCGCAACAGCAGCATCACCAGGTCCAGCAGCCGCTTGGCGCGGTCACCGCGCGAAGACCCGGATGACGCGCGCTTCGTCGTCGGTGCGCCGGCCGAGCCGCCGGCGTCGCTGCGATCTCGTGCCGATCGTTGCGCCGACACCGATTTGTGAGCCGTCGTCCGCTTTCGCGTTTTCGTCATACGCGCCACGTGCGTTCCCCCTTTGCGATACTACTGCGCGCGGCCCGGAGACGGGGCGCGATTTTGCGGGTGTGCGTCGCGGGTGATGCGGCGCTGTTGGCCTCCGCCGGCGGGCATGACGTAGATCTCTACTTCATACGCGGACGTGGCGTCGCGCGTCGACGTGAAAAACACGCGCGCGCCGTCCGGCGAAAACGCGGGATCGTCGGCCACTCCCGGATCTTCGGTGAGGCGGACGAGGTCGCCGCCGTCGGCGTCGATCGCGTAAATATCGAAGTCGGCGTCGTGTCCCGGACCCGGGACGTGGCGGTTGGACGCGAATACCACGCGGCGGCCGTCGGGCGACCATGCGGGCCGGCGGTCGTGGACGAACCACGCTCCCGCGACCGGCGGGGTGAGGCGATGCAGGTCGGTGCCGTCGGGGCGCACGGTCCACAGCAGGGACCCCTGGCCGGCCCGGCGGTCCGCGGCGAACGCGATGAGACGTCCGTCGGGCGACCAGGCCGGCGCGCCGACGCGGTCTGGTCGATCGTCGTTTCCCGCGACGACGACGCGGACCGCTCGCGTCGCGACATCGACCGTGCACAGGTCGCGGCGTCCGTCCGGCGCCTCGCGGACGAACGCGACGAAGCGTCCGTCGGGCGACCAGGCCGGCTCGCGGTCGCCTGGGCCGGCGGTGAGCGGTTCGGCGATCCCGTCGCCGAGTGTGGTGACGAAGATCCGCGCGGCGCCGTCGCGCGCGGACCAGAACGCGACGCGACCGCCGGGACCGATCGCCGGATCGCGATCGGGGGCGGCGTCGGACCGAACCGTGATCGCGAAGCGCTCGCTGCCGTCGGCGCGCATCGACCAGATTGCACCCGCGCGCTCGTGTACGATGCGTTCGCGAGGGTCGGACGACGCCGGCACCGGGTCGCGCGCGGCGACCCGACGGCCGCGCTCCGCCGCGATGGCGCCGGCGACGCGCGCCGTGTCCGACGACGCCGGCGCGCGCGCAGGCCCGGCGCCGCATGCGGCGGTGAGCGCCGCGACCACAACCCACGCGCGATCCATCGCTCCAATCTACAATGTGGTATAGAGCGCGGCCATGAGGACGTTCGTGTCCGCAGCGGCGGCGGTCGTCGCGCTCGCGTGGGCATCCGGCACGGCGCGCGCGCAGGACGACAAGGGCGCGTTCGGCCTGGGGCTCGTGCTCGGCGAGCCCACCGGCATCTCCGCCAAGCTCTACCTGTCGAACGACACCGCCGTCGACGCGGCGGTCGGCGGCGCCGTGGTCGGCAAGGGCATCCAGGCGCACGCGGATTTTCTGTGGCATCCGTGGGTGGTCGTCAACGAGGACGCGTTCGTGCTGCCGGCCTACATCGGACTTGGCGCGCGCGTGCTGCAGCACGATCGCGAGGCCGAGGACGACGTGCACATCGGCGCGCGGTTCGCGGTCGGCGCGCTGTTCGACTTTCGCGAGATTCCGCTCGACGTGTTCGTCGAGGTCGCGCTGATTCCGGAGTTCGCCAGCGGCGGCGGCGATCACGGCGGCTTCGGCGTCGCGCTCAACGCGGGCGCCGGCGCGCGCTACTACTTCTGACCGGCGCCGATGCCCGCTGCCGGTGAGCCGCTGGTCGCGGCGACGGCCGACGGGGTCGCTCTCGCGTTGCGCCGGCACGTCGCGGCGGGCCGGCGCAGAGCGGTGGCGCTGTGCACGCACGCGATGATGGCGTCGGGCGCATACCTCGACGGCCGCCTGGCCCCCGACCTCGCGCGCCGCGGCGTCACCGTCTACGTGCTCGACTGGCGCGGACACGGTGCGAGCCGGCCGCCGCATCCGCGATCGGGCAGCTGGCAGTTCGACGACTACGTCGCCGCCGACCTGCCGGCGGCGATCCGGGCGGTGTGTGCCGACGCAGGCGTGCGCCCGCGGGATCTCGTGTACGTCGGCCACTCGCTCGGCGGCCTGGTCGGCCTGGCGGCGTTCGGCGTCGGGGCCGCGCCACCGCCCGCGCAACTGTGGCTGGTCGCGACGTCCGTGTGGCTGCCCGGTCCGGCGGGGCCGCGCGGCCGCCGCGCCGCGATGCGGCTCGCTCGCGCGGTGGCCCGCGTGGTCGGGTATGCGCCGGTGCGGGCGCTGCGCGCCGGCACCGACGACGAGCCGCGGGCGTACGTCGAGCAACTCGCCGGGTGGGCGCTGTCCGGGCGGTGGACCGGCCGCGGCGGCGTGGACTTCCTCGCGCGAGCCCACGCCCTCGACGTGCCCGCCACCGCGGTCGTCGGTGCCGGCGACCGCTGGTGCACGCCCGCCGACGCCCGCGCGCTGGCTCCGCGCGCCCGGCTGGTGCTCGTGCCGGGCGATCACTTCGGCGCGGTGCGCGCGGTGGCCCCGCTCGTGGCCGGCGCCCTGTGACCGCGACGGCCCGGCCGCCGGGCGGTTATCCGCGCACCGCGTCCGCGATACGCCGGTGCAGCCACGTCCACCGCTGGCGCATCGAGTCGTTGCGCACGGCCATGGCGACGGCGCGGCGCGTGCCGACGAGGACGACAAGCCGCTTGCCGCGCGTGATCGCGGTGTACAGCAGATTTCGTTGCAGCATCATGTAGTGTTGCGTCACCAGCGGCAGGATCACGGCCGGATATTCGGATCCCTGCGCCTTGTGAACGCTCACCGCGTAGGCGTGGACGAGCTGGTCGAGTTCGTCGCGGTCGTAGGTCGCGCGGCGGCCGTCGGTGAGTTCCACGACGACGCGATCGCCACGTTCGCCGATGTCGCGGATGACGCCGATGTCGCCGTTGAACACCTCTTTGTCGTAGTTGTTGCGGATCTGCATGACCTTGTCGCCGGCGCGAAACGGGCGGTCGCCGCGCCGTGCGCTCGGATCGCCGTCGCGCGCCGGGTTCAGCCGCGCCTGCAGCGCCGCGTTGAGCGCGGCGGTGCCCAGCTCGCCGCGGTGCATCGGTGACAGAACCTGGATGTCGACTACCGGGTCGAGGCCGAACCGCCGCGGGATCCGCTCGGCGGCGAGCTCGACGATCGTGTCGCGCGCCGCGACCGGGTCGGAGCGCTCGATGAAGAAGAAGTCGGCGTCGTCCGGCGTGCCCGCCCGGTCGAGGTCGGGCAACTCGCCGCGGTTGATCCGGTGCGCGGTCGTCACGATCCGGCTGGCCGCGGCCTGGCGAAAGATTTCGGTGAGGCGCACGACCGTCGCGGCGCCGGACGCGATCACGTCGCGCAGCACCGAGCCCGGTCCGACCGACGGCAACTGGTCGACGTCGCCGACGAGAATGAGCTGGGCGGTGGCCGGCAGTGCGACCACCAGCGCGCGAAACAGCTCGATGTCGACCATCGACGCCTCGTCCACGATGACGGTGTCGACGTCGAGCGGGTTGTCGGCGTTGTGATCGAAATAGCCGCCGCGGGGCTGGAACGCGAGCAGCCGGTGCAGCGTTTGCGCGCCGGCGCCGGTCGTCTCGGCGAGTCGCTTGGCCGCGCGGCCGGTCGGCGCCGCGAGCGCGACCTTGCGTCGCCCGCGGCCGAACACCGCCAGGATCGCGCGCACGATGGTCGTCTTGCCGACGCCCGGCCCGCCCGTGATGACCACGCACTTGTCGCGGGCCGCCGCGGCGACCGCGGTGCGCTGCTGGTCTGCGAGCTTTACCCGGGCCGCCCGCTCGAAGTCGGCGATCGCGCGGTCGATGTCGCGGGCGGCCGGCGGCATCGGCGTCGCCGCGACGGCCGCGAACGCCGCCGCGGCGTCGCGTTCGGCCTGCCACATCGCCGCGAGCGAGTAGCACGTCCCGCGGTCGCCGAGCGACTCGGCGACGACCAGGCGTTGGTCGACGAGCCGTCGAAGCGGCGCGCGCAACGCGCCGCCGTCGACCTCGAGGATCCGGGCGGCCGCGGCGATCAGCTCGGCCTCCGGCGCGTGCAAGTGGCCGTCTGCGCCGAACTCGCCGAGGACGTGGACGAGGCCGGCTTCGAGCCGCTCGGGCGCGTCCGCCGCGATGCCGAGGCTGCGCGCGATGCGGTCGGCCGTGCGAAACCCGATGCCCCAGATGTCGAGGCACAGCCGGTACGGGTTGTCGCGGATGATCGCGACCGCGTCGCCGCCGTATTTCTTGAAGATGCGCGCCGCGTACGCGCTCGACACGCCGTGGCCGCGCAGGAACACCATCACGTTCTGGACGTCGCGCTGCTCGACCCACACGGCGGCAATTTTTTCGGCGCGCGCCGGGCCGATGCCGTCGACCTCGCGCAGGCGCGTCGGGTCGGCGTTGATCACGTCGAGCGTGCGCAGGCCGAACTTTGCGACGATCCGCTTGGCCAGCTCGGGGCCGATGCCGGGGATCAGCCCGGAGCCGAGGTAGCGCTCGATGCCGACGAGCGTCTCGGGGGCCTTGGTGGCGTACGACGCGACCTTGAACTGGCGACCGTAGCGCGGGTCGTCGACCCAGGCCCCGTGCAGCATCAGCGCGGTCCCCGGCGCGACCCCCGCGAGCGCACCGACGACCGTGACCTCGCCGCCGCCGGCCTCCGGCGCCACCTTCGCGACCGTCCAGTGGGTCGCGTCGTTGTGATAGACGATGCGCTCGAGCGTGCCCGCGAGCGTCGTCGCCGTGTCGCCTCCGTCGGCCACCGGCTGCATGATAGACCGCCGCAACCGCCGGCGAAACGGCGCGCGGCGCGGCTGGCGGCGGCGCGCCGGGGCGGCCGGAAGCCGGACCGCGCCCGGCGCGCGATCGGGCGCTACATGTGCAGGCCGCCGTCGATGTCGACGACGCGGCCGTTGAAGTAGTCGCACTCGACGATGAACTTGACGCCGAGCCAGATGTCGTGCGGCACGCCGATGCGGCCGACCGGGATCGCCGCGACGAGCGCGTCGCGCGCCTTCTGGTTCATGCCGCGCGTCATCGGCGTCTCGACCATGCCGGGCGCGATCGCGCCGACGCGGATGCCGAACGGCGCGAACTCGCGCGCCCACGTCACCGTGTTGGCCGCGAGCGCCGCCTTGGCGGCGACGTAGTTCGACTGGCCGCGGTTGCCGTGGCGCGCGAGCGACGACATGTTGATCACGACGCCGCCGTTGCCGAGCGCGACCATCTTGGCGACGGCGTCGCGGACGATCCAGGTTGCGCCGGTGAGGTTGACGTCGATGACCGCTTGCCAGTTGTCGCGCGACATCTTGATGATCTCGCCGGTCTTGCGGTCCTTTTTGACCAGCAGGCCGTCGCGCAGGATGCCGGCGTTCGAGATCACGCCGTTGAGTCCGCCCATCTTGTCGGCGGCCCAGTCGGTGAACGCCTCGGTGTCGGCCTCGCTCACCACGTCGAGCCGGCGGGTGTGGACCGTGCCGGGGGCGTCCGCGGTTTCGGCGGCGAGCGCCGCGAGTCCCTCCTCGTTGACGTCGCCGGCCGCGACCTGGCCGCCGGCCAGCGCGATCTGCTTGGCGAAGTAGGCGCCCATGCCGCCGCCGGCGCCGGTGATGATGATCTTGAGGTCTTCGAGCTTCATGGTGTGTCCTCCGCGCGGCGCGCGGGGGCGCCGCAGGTGGGTCTTATGTCAGGTGAGTCGCTGGCGCAACCACCGGGCGATGTGCGGATACAGGCGCTCGCGCGCGCGGCTGCCGACGACCGCGCCGACGTGGCCGCCCGGCACCCGCAGCACGTCCGTGTCGGCCGAACCGGCCAGCGCGCACAGCGCGGTCGCCGCGTCCGGCGGGCAGATCGTGTCGCGCTCCGCGACGACCGCGAGGATCGGGCAGCGAAGCGCGGCGAGGTCGACGCGGCGGCCGAGCGCGCGGTGCGTGCCGGTGACGAGGCCGTTTTGCTGGTACAGCTCGCGGATGTACGTGCGATACGCGGCGGCCGGAAACGGAATGTTGTCGCTCGCCCACGTCTCGAGCGCGACGAACGCGTCGACGGCGGCCTCGTCGTGGGCGCGGTCGGCCAGGCCGACCCACTTGGCGACCTGCTGGGTCGGCCGCAGCATCACGAAGCCGCTTTGCATCTGCTGCGGTGACACGTTGCCCGCGTCGGCGACGGCGTCGGCGTCGAACCAGCGCGCATCGACCGCCCGCGCCAGCGCGCCGCCGGCGCGAAAGTCGAACGGGCCGAGCAGGTTGACGAACGCCGCGACCGAGTCGGAGTGGAGCGCGGCGTAGATGCCGGCGACCGTCGCGCCCATGCAGTAGCCGAGCAGCGCGACGCGTTCGGCGCCGGTGTCGCGCGATACGCGGCGCACGGCGCGGGCCAGCCGGCGGAGCACGGCGTCCCAGTCGAGGTAGCGGTCCTCGTCGTGAGGGACGCCCCAGTCGTAGCACCACACGTCGAGGCCGGCCGCGAGCAGCCCTTCGACGAGGCTCGCGCCGCGGCGCAGGTCGACGACGTACCAGCGGTTGATGAGCGACGGCACGATCAGCACCGGCGTGCGCGGTGCCGCCGGGGCGCCGGCGGGGGCGTCGAAACGGTACAGCGTGGCCGAACCCTCGCGCAGCACGGCGGCGCGGGGAGTCGGCGCGAGCGCGGGGCGCCCGAAGGCGCCCCACGCAGACGTCGACGGGGCGAGCACCGGTTACGCCCTCGCCCCCGCCCACAGGTCGGCGGCCTTGCGCGTCGACTCCAGCGCGATGCGGCGCCACTCGGCCGCCAGCGACTTGTTGTAGTCGAGCAGCTCCTTGGCCTGGTCGTACATCGCCGACTCCAGCTCGGCCAGCTCGGCCAGCCACGCGTCGAGCCGCTGGAAGCCGTCGCGCGACATCTGCGCGAACGTGTCGAGCGGATTCGGGGTGGCTTGTGCGGTTTCGGTCTTCTTGCTCATGGTCTCCTCCGAACTTCCGCGAGGTCGGGTACGCCGCCGCCGACCAGAACGCGGATGGTTGTGCAGTGCAAAATGGCGTACCCGGCGCTCGCGAGCAGGCCCCACGTGGCGGACACGGCGGGGTTGCGGACGCCGGCGGCGTACAGCGTGAAGTGCAGGCCCATGCCGACGACGGCGGCCGTGGCGGCGCCGGCGCGCGACAGGCGCGTCGGCAGCACGCCGAACAGGATGGGCACGGTGCTCGCGGCGACGATGCCGTAGACGCCGACCTGGCCGAAGATGCCGAGCAACGCCGGCGGATCGAGCGCGATCGCGAACGCGACGACGCCGAGGCCGATGAGGATCACGCGGCTTACGCGGTGGGCGATCGCGGCGCGCTGCTCCGGCGTGCGGTCGGCCAGCAGGTTGCGCTCGGTAAGGCCGAGAAACAGGTCGTTGGCGGCGATCGTCGACAGCGCGACGAGGATGCCGTCGAGAGTGCTCATGCCGGCCGCCAGCAGGGCGACGGCGATGACGGCGACGACGGCCGGCGGGAACGTCTGCGCGATGTACGCGGTCATCACCGCGTCCTGCCGGATGTCCGGCGGCAGCGCGCCGTCGGCGCGCGCGAACAGGCCGACCAGCAACAGCGACGAAAACAGCGCGAACACGGCGATCGCCACCGCGACGTAGCGGCGAACGGCCCGGTCGTCTTTGACGTACAGCGCCTTGGTCATGATGTGCGGCTGGCACACCAGCGCGAAGCCGACGACGAAGCCGGCGACGTAGACGGTGAATGCGTCGCCGAACAGCGGGCTGGCGGGGTTGACCGGGCGCACGAGGTTGGGATCGATCGCCGCGAGCCGGCTGGCGAACGCGCCGACTCCGTCGCCGAGGGACGGCAGTGCGCTGGCGAGGATCACCAGCGTCACGGCGATCATGATCGCCCCCTGCAGCGTGTTGGTGTACGCGTGCGCGTACGTGCCGCCGACGAAGATGTAGCCGAACACGAACACCGTCACCAGGACGAGCGACTCGACGTTCGACAGGCCGAGCGTCTTTTGCATGACGATGGAGACGCCGCCGAGGATCAGCACCACGAACGACACGCTCAGCAGCTGGATGGCGGCAAACAGGGTGGCGAGGCCGCGCGATCCGTAGCGCTCGCCGATCCACTGCGGCAGCGTGATGGCGCGCGTCTGCGCGCCGACCCGGCGAAACCCGCGGCTCATCAGCAACAGACCGCACGCGATGCCCAACCCGGCCGCGACGCCGAGATGGATGAAGGCCGACAGCCCGTGCGCGTAGACGAAGCCCGGGTTGATGACGAACGTGGCCGTCGACGCGATCGAGGCAGCCAGCGTGATGCCGACGATCCACGGCGACATGTCGCCGCGGCCGATCGCGAAACTGCGCAAGTCGCGCGTCTTGCGGTGGCCGAGCACCGCGAGCCACGAGGTGCCGATCAGGTACGCCGCAAACAGGCCCCACACGAGGGGCCGCTCGGCGATCAGGTCGATGTAGCGCATGTCGTCCGCCCTCCTGCCATGTTGCAGTGCAACATCTTTGGGGCGGGCGACGGCCCATGTCAAGCGCAAATCGCCAGCGGGCCGTCGACTGCGGGCGCGCCCGCGAGCGTGCGACACGCGACGCGAGGTTCGTTCGGCGCGCGCCCGTGGCGCACGACGGCGCGGATAACCATACGGTATCCAAGGGGCGAGAACGCCCGCCGCCGATCGCCTGCGGGTCGCGACCGCAGCCGGTCGCCCCGCCCGGAAGCCCGTTAGCGGCGTCGCTTCTTGCCGCCGGACTGCGCGGATCCGGCCGATTCCCGGACGACCTGCTTCAGCTCTTCGATTTCGCGGCGCAACATTTCGACCTCGTCCGTGCGGTCGGCGGCCGGCGCGGGCTCGGGCGCGGGGGCAGACGCCGCCGCCGGCGGCGGCTCGCCGCGGCCCGCCCACATCCCGAGCGGAGCCGACAGCAGCCGCGCGAGTGCGTCGGCCGCGTGAAACGGCAGCGTCGCGAACGGATTGTACGGCGCGACCGCTTCCGCGCCGCGCTTGGCCCGCAGGTACAGGTCCATGGCGGCGGTCATGTACTGGCCGAGAAACTCCGCGAGCGCGTCGTCGCCCATGCGGATCATCTGGTGGAGCAACGACACCGGCAGAAGCTGCGCCGCACCGCGGCTCTCGACCACGATCTGCGTGAGCGTCGCCTGCGTGAGGTCCTCCCCGGTCTTGGCGTCGACCACCCGGACGTCGGCACCGCGGCGGATCTTGTCGGCCAGCTCTTCCATCGTGATGTACCGGCTGTCGTCGGTGTCGTACAGCCGGCGATTGCCGTACTTCTTGATCGTCACGGGCCGGGGCATGAACGGGACCGTATCGTGCTGCGACTGCGAACGCAATCGGATAGATTCTACGCAACTGTCTGGAATGGTGTTGGTGCGTCGCAACAAAAAGTCATTGACAAGCCCCCGCCCCGCCGTGGCAACATCCGCGCGTGCGCTTCGGGGTGGTCATGCCGGACGTCGCGATCGTGGCGATCGCGGGAGTTGCCGCCGCGGCGAGCGCGTGCGCCCCCGGCGGCGCGCGCGAGTGCGTGATCGGGGCGGATTGTCCGACCGGCGTGTGCCGCGACGGAATGTGCGCGCCGGCCGCCGACGCGGGATCGGCCGGCGACGCCGGGGAGCCCGATCGCGACGCCGCGGTGACCTGCGCGAACGCCGACGGCGTGATCGCGCGCGACGAGGTGCCGCTGGCGGCCGGCCTGCGCGCCACCTTCCGGGTCGCGACGGACGCGCCGATCGATACCGCCGGGGCGACTCGCGCCGACGGCAAGCGGGTGTGGGATCTGTCCGGCGTCCTCCCGGGCGATCGCGACGTCGAGGTCGAACTCATGCCGGTCGACGGCGCGTGGTTCGCGGGCGCGTTCGCCGGCGCGACCTACGCGGCGCCGCTGTCGTCGACCGCGGACCTGCTGGGCGTCTTCGAGGCCACCGGCGGGTCGCTGCTGTTGCGGGGGGTCGTGTCCCCCGAGGGCGGCGCCGGGCGCACGGAACTGACCTACGAGCCGCCGGTGCCCGCGCTGGCGTTTCCGATCGAGGTCGGCAGCGCATGGCAGGTGACGGCGCAGGTGTCCGGCACCGCGGCCGGCGTTCCGGCGCTGTACTCGGAGCGCTATCGCTACACCGCCGACGCCGCCGGCCAACTCGCGACGCCGTTCGGCACGTTCGACGTGGTGCGCATCCGCGCGGAGTTGACGCGCACCGCCGGGGCGGCGGTCACGACCTCGCGTACCTACCTGTTCGTCTCCGAGTGTTTCGGCGTCGTCGCGTCGATCGTGTCGAACGACTACGAGCCGGACGTGGAGTTCGACACGGCGCGCGAAGTGCGGAGGTTGGCGCCATGACCGCCCCGGTCGCACGCCCGCCGGTGTGGGCCGTCGCCGCGGCCGCGATGCTCGCGTCCGGCTGCCCCCGCTTTCACAGCGGACCGCTGCCGGGCGAGCCGGCGGACGCGACGTTCGCGGAGGTCGACGGCGTGCGCGTGCGCTACGTCGACGTCGGGCAGGGACCCGCGGTCGTGTTGATCCACGGCTTCGGCTCGTCGCTCGACATCTGGGACGGCGTGATCGACGCGCTGCGCGCCGACCACCGCGTGCTGGCGCTCGACCTCAAGGGGTTCGGCTGGTCGTCGCGGCCGCCGGGCGACTACTCGCCGGCCGCGCAGGCGCGGCTCGTCTTGGCGCTGGCGAACGCGCGCGGAATCGATCGCTTCAGCGTCGTCGGCCACAGCTGGGGGGCGTCGGTCGCGCTGGCGCTCGCCCTCGCGGCGCCGGACCGCGTCGACCGCGTCGCGCTGTACAGCGCGTGGGTCTACGAGGAGCAGTTGCCTTCGCTGTTTTTGTGGGCGCGCGCGCCGGTGCTCGGCGAGGCGCTGTTTTCGCTGGTCTACCGCGAGCGGATCGCCGACCGCGTCGCGTATGCGTACTACGACCCGGAGTCGGTGCCGCAGGCGCGGGTCGATGCGGTCGAGGAGCTGTTTCGTCGCCCGGGTACGACGGCGGCGGCGCTCGCGGCCGTCCGCGGCCAGCGCTACGCGCGGCTCCAGCGCCACTACAAGGATGTGCGCCAGCCGGTACTGCTGATCTGGGGCCGCGAGGACCGCGTCGCGCGACTGCCGTTCGGCGAGCGCCTCGCCGGCGACCTGCCGAACGCGCGCCTGGTGGTCGTTCCGCGCTGCGGTCACATCCCGATGCGCGAGGCGGCCGCCGCCACGACGCGCGCGCTCGTCGCGTTCTTGGCCGGAGGGGAGTCGTGACGGCGCGCGCGGGACGCGCGGCGGCGGTGCGCGGCCACGCGCTGCTCGCGCTCGCGGCCGCGATCGCCGCGCCGGCCGCGGCGCGCGCCGACCGCGCGGGTTTCGGCGCGCTCGGCGAGCGCCACGCTGCTGCTGCGGCCGGCGCCGGCGGCGGGCTGTCGCTGGACGTCGCCGGCGCCCTGCGCGTTCGCGGCGAGGCGCTCGTGAACCTCGACCTGGATCGCGGCGTGACGCCGTCGGGCGCGCCGCTGTTTCCAGTGCCGCTCGCCGATCCATCCGGGCAGACGCTCACGACCGCCGACATGCGCCTGCGCACGGACTGGGCGTTCGCGGCGCCGGGCACGGGCGTGCGCGTCGTCGTGCGCGTCGACGTGCTCGACAACCTCGCGCTCGGCAGCACGCCCGAGGGGCGCCCCGCGACCGGCCGCGCGCCGACCCCGGCCGCGTCGCCCGGCCAGCAGCCGCCGGCCGACGCCCTGCGCGTCAAGCGCGCCTATGGCGAGGCGGTCACGCCGCTCGGTGTGCTCGCGGCCGGTCGCATGGGCAGCCACTGGGGCCTCGGCATGCTCGCCAACGGCGGCGACTGCGCCGACTGCGACGGCGGCGACGCGGCCGACCGCATCGCGTTCGCCGCGCCGGTGGCCGGGCACGTGTGGGCCGCGGCCTACGACTGGACGTCCACCGGCCCCACCGCGCGCCGCCGCGACGCCGTCCGCGCCCTGGACGTCGAGCCGACCGACCGGGTCAACACGGTCACCTTCGCGGTGTTGCGCTACCACAGCGACGTGGCGATCGCGCGCCGGCGCCGCGCGGGCCGGCTCACCGTCGACTACGGCGCGTACGTGTCGCACCGCTGGCAGGACAACGACGTGCCGGCCGACTACCTGCCGGTCGCGCAGCCGGTGCCGATCGACGCCGAGCAGGTGATGGCGCGCGGCTATCGCGCCACCGCGGTCGACGGCTGGGCGCGACTCGCGCTGCCCGGCGGCCGCGTCGAGGTCGAGGCGGCCGCGCTGCGCGCGCGCGTCGACCAGGCGTCGCTAGTCCCTGGCGTGTCGTATCCGGCGCCGGTCGACTCGTCGCAGTTCGGCGCGGCGGTCGAGACGGACCTGTGGCCGGCGCCGGGGTGGACGCTCGGCTTCGACTTCGGGTTCGCCAGCGGCGACCCGGCGCCCGGTTTCGGCGCGTTCCCCCGGCCGCTGGCGCCGCCCGCGACCGCCGGCGACATCGACGGCCCGCAGGCCAACCCGCCGTTCGACAACCGGGTCGACAACTTCCGGTTTCACCCCGATTACCGGATCGACCGCATCCTGTTTCGCGAGATCGTCGGCACGGTCACGGATGCGGTCTACCTCAAGCCCCGCGTCGCCGTGGATCTGGTCGACCTGGGGCGGGCGCGCATGACGCTGTCGCTGGCCGCGGTCGCGTCGTTCGCCGTCGAGCCGTCGTCGACGCCGTCGGGCGCTCGCGGGCTCGGCGTCGAGATCGACCCGACGATTGCGTATACATCCGATGGGTTCGCCGCGGTGATCGAACACGCGGTGTTGGTGCCGCTCGCCGGGCTCGACAACCCGGGCGAGGGGCTGGACGCGCGCACGGCGCAGCTTTGGCGCGCGCGCCTGGAGTACTCCTTCTGATGCAGCGGGCGGTCGATCGTGTACGTGGCCGCGCCCGACGGCGGCGCCGTTTTGCGGTCGCTGCGGCCGCGGCCATCGCCGCGGCGGCGCCGGCCGGGTGCGGCGACAACCTCACGCATCCGGGAGCCGATGCCGGCGCCAGCCCTCTCGCGTGCCTGCCGAACCTCGACGGGCGCATCGACGCCGACGAACTGCCGGTGGTCGCCGGAACCGCGGCGACCTATCTCGTCGGCCACGACCGCCCGGTCGATCTGGCCGGGCCGCCGTGGAACTGGAGCGACGACGCGCCGGGCGACGTCAAGCAGTCGTTCGTCGCCGAGCCGGTCGCCGGCCAGTGGTATGCCGCCGCATTCGTCGGCGCGGAGGTGGCCGTGCCGATCGACGCCGGCGGAGCGCTGGTCGGGTTGTACGCGCGCGACGCCGACGCGCTGTGGTTCTTCGGCGTCGCGTCGACCGCGCCGGACGCGACGCTGCTGCCCTACGACCGGCCGGTGGCGCTGTACCGGTTTCCGATCGAGGTGGGCCGGCGCTACGAGGAGGTCGGCACGGTGACCGGCGGACGCATCGACGGCGTGCCGTACAGCGGCACGGACACCTACGCGATCGACGTGGACGCGCGCGGTGCGCTCGCGCTGCCGCACCTGTCGTTTGCCGATGCGCTGCGGGTGCGCACCCGCGTCACGGTTGCACCGGCGGTGGGCGGCGTCACGGTCACGCGCAGGCAGGTATCCCTGTTGTTCGAGTGTTTCGGCGAGGTCGCCCGCGCGACCAGCCG
>RFGE01000041.1 GCA_003696105.1 Deltaproteobacteria bacterium
CCACCCGCACGCCGCCCGCGCCGCCCCGCACGCGCGCCCCCCGCGCCGCTGTATGGTTCGCCCATGAAGACCCGCGTGCTCACCCGCGCCGACGTCGACTCCGTTCTCACGATGAAGTTGGCCGTAGACGCCGTCGAGTCCGCGTTCGCCGCGCACGGCCGCGGCGACGCACATATGCCGGCCAAGGTCTATCTCGACCTGCCCGACCACCAGGGCGACTTTCGCGCCATGCCGGCGGCGCTCGACGGCGCGGCCGGCGTCAAATGGGTCAACTCCCACCCGCACAACCCCGAGCGGTTCGGGTTGCCGGCGGTGATGGGCGTGTTCGTCCTCAGCGATCCGGCCACCGCGTTCCCGCTCGCGGTGCTCGACGCCACGGCGCTCACCGCGGCGCGAACCGGCGCGGCCGGCGCGGTCGCCGCACGGTACCTCGCGCGCCGCGACGCCCGTACCGTCGGCTTCGTCGGTTGCGGCGTCCAGGCGCGAACGCTGTGGGCGGCGCTCCGCGTCGCGCTCGACCGCCCGCTCGACGCCATCTGCGCCGACGCCAACGCCGAAGCGGCCGACCGGTTCGCGGCCGAGATCGGCGGTTCCGTCGGGTCGGTGCAGGACGCAGCCGGCTGCGACATCGTGTGCACCGCCACGCCGTCGCGCGCCCCGATCCTCGACCGCGCGTGGGTGCGGCCCGGCACTCACATCAACGCGATGGGGGCCGACGCCCCGGGCAAACAGGAACTCGACCCCGAGCTGCTCGCCGCCGCGCGCGTCGTGATCGACGACCCGCACCAGGCGCTCACCAGCGGCGAGGTCAACGCGCCGATCCGCGACGGCCGGCTCACACCGGACGCCGTCGCCACGACGCTCGGCGCGATCGTCGCCGGACGCGCGGCCGGCCGCACGCACGACGACGAGATCACCGTGTTCGACTCGACCGGCCTCGCCATTCAGGACGTGGCGCTGGCGCGCGCGGTCGTCCGCGCCGCGGCCGACTCGGGCGTCGGCATCGAGGTCGATCTCGTCGGGGTCGGCGACCGGCCGTGACCGCACGGCCACGTCCCGCCGAGACCCCCGACGTCCGTTGCGCCGCGTGCGGCCACCCGCTCACCGACCGCCGCGAACGCATCGAGGTCGACGGCGCGCATGAGCACGTCCGCGAAAACCCGCACGGCCACCGCTATCGGTTCGGCTGCTTCGATCGCGCACCGGGCGCCGTCGCCGCCGGCAACCAGACCGACGAATGGACGTGGTTTGCCGGCCACCGGTGGCAGACCGCATACTGTCGCGGCTGCGGCGCGCACGTCGGCTGGGCGTTCCTCACGAATGCCCGGCGCTTCTGGGGGCTGATCGCCGACCGGGTCACGCCGGCAGACGACGGCGCGCCGGACTCGCCGGCGCCGGGCCGCTGACGCCGGACGTACCGCGCCGGCTGCGCTACTTCGTCTCGAGCCGGAGCGCGAGCGTCTCGCGCTTCGGATCGCAGGTCGTGTCGGTACACACGGCGAACTTCAAGCTCGCGCGCAACACGCCTTCGCCCGCTTTCGCCGGCACGAGCTTGACGGCCCAGCTCGCGCCCTTTTCTTCGCTCTTTTCGACCGCGTCGGCGAGCGTCTGCTTCGGCTTGGCGACCGTCACCCCGGCAGGCGCCTCGACCGTGACGCTCGTCGGGAACTCGAGGTTGAAGTGCCATCCCGGCTTCGGGGTCACCTTGACGGTCACCGCGGCCTCTGCCCCGGCCGTCACGGCAGCGGGCGCCACGATCTCGGCGACGTACTGCGGCGTCTCACTGCGCGGCGTCGCCGGTGCCGTGGCCGCGGGTGCCGGCGGAGTCGCCGGTGCGGGCGCCGCGGCGGTCGGCGCAGGCGCGGGAGTCGTCTGGTGAGCCGCGCCTTTGTTGCCGTTGTCCGAACTCTTCGAGCAGGCGGGGACCGCCGCGAGCCCGAGGCTCGCGAGGCCGGCGGCGAGCCAGGTCCATCGCGTTGAAATCATCGAAACGACCTCCGTGAAGCGTGGTGCACGTACCCTACCAGACGCGCCCGGCGGCCGTCAGGTTACGCGCGCTGACGACCGCCGAATGTTCGCGAATTTCGAGAGGATACGCGATGCCTGCGCTACACTGAACGGCGTCGTGCGCCGCGCACACCAGTTGGGACGCTACCACCTGCTCGATCGCATCGCATTCGGCGGGATGGCGGAGATCTACCGGGCCAAGACGTTCGACGCCGACGGCCACGCGCACATGGTCGCGGTCAAACGCGTGCTCGCCCACCTGGCCGAGGACGACGACTTCATCCAGATGCTCGTCGACGAGGCCAAGATCGCGGGGCTGCTCAAACACCCGAACATCGCGCGCGTGTACGAGTTCGCGCGAGCCCACGGCGAGTACTTCATCGCGATGGAGCACGTCGACGGCAAGGATCTGCGGACGATCCTCGAGCGATGCCGGCAGCAGCGCCGGTCGATGCCGCCGCAACACGCCGCCTACATCGCGGCCGAGATCGCGGCCGGTCTGCACGCCGCGCACACGGCGGTCGACCGCTCGGGGCGGCCGCTGCGGATCGTCCACCGCGACGTGTCGCCCTCGAACGTCATCTGCGCGTACACCGGCGAGGTCAAGCTGTGCGATTTCGGCATCGCCAAGGCAACCCTGTCGAAGGTGAACACGAAGACCGGCGTCATCAAGGGCAAGGTCAAATACATGAGTCCCGAGCAAGCCCTCGGCCGCAAGCTCGACCAGCGCTCGGACTTGTTCTCGCTCGGCTCGTGCCTGTACGAGATGCTCACGCGCGTGCCGCCGTTTACCGCGACCAACGAGATGGACCTGCTCATCAAGGTGCGCGACGCCCGCTACCGGCCCATTTCGGAACTCGCGCCGGGCGTGCCGCCGGAACTCGAAGCGATCGCGGACAAATGCCTCGCGCGCTCTCGCGCACACCGCTACCAGACCGCCCTGGAGGTACAGCAGGCACTGCGCGGATTTCTCAACAGCTACATGCCGGGTTACACGCGCAGCCACCTCGGGCGCTACGTCCGCAAGATGTTCGCCGCCGAGATCGAACGCGAACTGCGCATGCTCGAGGAGTTCGTCGTCGCCGACACGCCGTCGGACGACGTCGGCGAAAACTTGATCGCGCGCGACCTCGGCCCGCGCGCGCCGTACACGAAGTTTACGCCGCGGCCCGGTGGCACTCGCGGCAAACCGGCGACGAACACGAGGGCCGAGGCCGCGGGAGACTTCGCCGACGACTCGCCGCAACACCTGTCGAACGCGACGACGCTGCAGCGCGACGGTGTGCGGCCGCGCGGCAAACGCAAGGGAACGGCGGCCTCGTCGAGTTTCGACATCCACGCATCCGAGACGTTGATCCTGGATCGCAACCGCGGCGCTCGGCGGGCGGCCGACCCGGAACGCGCCGACGACGACGGGTTCGACGAAGCCCTGCACAACGCGCCGACGCTGATTCTGGACCCGACGGACCGGAAGTGAAGCGGCTCGCGCCCGTCCGGTTTGCGCGACCGCGACCGTGCGCGGACCGGGCCCGCGGACGGCCCACGTCACGGCGCGCCGTCCGGCGGCACCGCCGACAGCGAGATCTCGAGGGTGACGAGTTCGTCGCCGGGCCGAAGCGGCACCCGCACCGCGCCGCGCGCCCGGCCTTTTCGCGCCTCCACCGCGACGTCGCCCGTGGGGACGTCGCGAAGCCGAAATCGGCCGTCCGCGTCGGTCTGCGCGGTGACGTCGCCGACGCGCACGGTCGCGCCGGCCACCCGCTGACCGTGCGCGTCGCGGACGACTCCCGCGACGGTCGCGCCCCGCTCGAGTTCCACCCGGACGTCGCGCGCCGTGATCGCCATCGGGCCGTCGCCGGCCGGGATGTCGACCCGCACGGTCCGCGGCACGTAGCCGGCCGCGCGCACGGTCACGCTCCACGCGCCGGGGACCACCGGCGCGACGGTCGCGGTTCCGCCGGCGACGCGCACCACCCGGCGCCGGTCGCCCGGGCCGACCGCAACCGCCTCGGCGGCGCGGATCGGGGAACCCGTGTGGGCGTCGCGCACGTCCAGCGTTGCCCCGCCGCCCGGCGACACGCGCAGCGTGACGTCGTCGCCGGGGTCGGCGCGGGCCGCCGCGTCGGGATACCCGGGGTGCGACACGACGACGTCGACGGGCCCGCGCGGCAGCCCGTCGAGCGAGAACCGGCCGGCCGCATCGGCGGTGGCGGTTCGCCCGGCCGCGCGCACGACCGCGCCGGCGGCGGGCCGTCCGAGTGGATCGACGACCCGGCCGGCGAGCCGCGCGTCGGCGCGTTCGAGCACGACCTCGAGCCGCCGCTCGCTCGCCGCCTCCGCCTGCGGCACCGGGGCGACCGCGGCATTCCATGGGGCGAAGCCCGGCGCCGTGACGCGCACTCGGGCGGCCTCGGCGATCGGCCGCAGGCGAAACTGGCCGCCGGCGTCCGTCACCGCGACCGCGAGCCGCCGGTCCCGGTCGACCGCGTCGGCCCGAACGGTTGCACCGGCAACCGGATGGCCGCCCGCGTCAACCACCCTGCCCGAAACGACTGTCCCCGGAGCGAGTCTCGCGATCACCGGGCCGACCTCCGCGCCGAGTGCGACGCCGACCGGCGCCGTACGGGCGGGGGCGAACGCCGGGTGCCGGATGTGCGCGCGATAGCGGCCGGCCGCGAGCCCGTCGATCCGCCACCGCCCGTCGGCATCGGTGACGAGTCCCCCCGTCGCCGGAGCCGCCGGCGGGTCTGATGCGCCGGGGTCCGCCGGGACCGCCGCGCGCACGCCGGGCGGCGGCGGATACGGGATCGGACCGAGGAGCACGCCCAGCTCGCCGCGCGGCACGAGCGTGCCCACACCCGCGGCGCCGGCCGCCGGCCGCGCGAACCGCCGGCGCTCTGCGCGCCGCGTCGCGTCGCTCACGACGACGGGGCCGCCGCCGGCGTCCTCTCCCTCGAGCCACACCACCGCGCCGGCGACCGGGACGCCGTGCGAGTCGAGCACCTGCCCGTGTACCGCGCCGCCCCGCGCGAGCGCGATCGTCAACGGCGGCGCGCGGCGGCTGTCGACCGCGAGCCGCTCTGGCTGCACGTAGCCCGGCGCATGCGCCTCGACGATCCACTCGCCGTACGGTACCGGCCCGACCGCAAACTGCCCGTCCGCGTCCGCCGTCGCCAGGCGCGGCGGCTCGTCGCCCTCCCCTGCGACGACCCGCACGCGGGCCGCCACGCCACGTCCCGTCGCCGCATCGACCACGCGGCCGCGCACGATCGCCCCCGGCTCGAACGCGAGGCGGACCGGCTCGTGCGGCCCCGGTCCGAACCGATCCACGACGACTGCGCGTGCGACGCGCTGTCCGTCGCGCGCCCACACGGTGTAGCTCCCTTCGGGCAGGTCGGCGAGCACGAACGCGCCCGTGGCGTCCGGTCGCGCGACGCGTTCGCCGCCCACCGCGTCGACCGCCACGACCTCGGACGCCGCACCCGCGCCGACCGCGACGCCCGCGATCGCGACGCGCCGCGCGGCGAGTACGACCAGCGGCTCGCCCGGCGCCGGCACGGCCGCCACGGTCGCCGGAAACACCGCCGCCCCCGCCAGTTCGATCCGGTAGGTCCCATGCGGAAGCCCAGCCAGTTCGAAGGCGCCATCGGCCGCGGTGACCGCCTGCGCGACCGCCGCGCCGCCGGCGAGCGCCCGCACGCTCGCGCCGGCGACCGGCCGGCCTGCGGCGTCGATCACACGGCCCGCGATGGCTGCGCGCGCCGCCACCGCCATGGCGCGCGCGGGCGCGTCGCGGGGCGCCGCCGCAGGGCCCGGCGCCGGCGCAGCGGGCCGATGCGCGGGTTGGCGTCTCGCCCACTGCGCGAGCGCGACCGCGGCGATCGCGGCCGCCAGCGCCAGCGCCGCCAGCGGGCGCACGAGCCAAGCATGGCGCATCCGTTTGGGAGATAATGCCAACGCTCATGAGCCTGTTCGAAAACGAGCGCGAGGCCAACCTCGAATCGACCGTCGCGATGGTCGAGGCCGTCCTGCGCGAGCTGGGCCACGATCCCGCCGCGCGCCGCACGGCCGGCACGCCGGAGCCGTCGTGGTCGTTTTCGCACGGGTCGACGCGCGTCCAGGTGTCCTTGGTCGAGCGCGACGAGTTCACGCACTTGCGCGTGGTCGCTCCGGTCATGCTCACGGACGCGCGCGTGGATACGCTCCGCCTGTACCGGCGGCTGCTCACGCTTCACGATCGCGACGTGTACGGCGCCGCGTTCGCGGCGCGGCAAAACGAGATCCTGATCGTAGCCGAGCGGTCGACCGTGGATCTCGACATCGGCGAGGTCCGCGACACGATCTTGCGCGTGCGCGACTACGCTGATCGATACGACGATCTGCTGGTGGAAGAGTTCGGCGGCCGCCTGCCGCACGACGCATGACGGCCGCGCCCGGCACGTCACGATCTGCGCCGCTTGGCTGCGCGGCGCAGCGCCGGCGGGGAGCAGCGGACGCATCGCCGAGACGCGGGCGGCGGGCGGGGCGCGCGCTCGTCCGCCGCGCCGCACGGGGCGCGGGCGCGCGACGCCGCGATCAGTTGCGACCGGGACGGTGGCGGCGCAGGCGTTCGATCTCGGCGTCGATCGCGTCGTCGTCGGGGTGCAGGATGCGCAGCCGTTCAAGCACTTCGATCTGCCGGCGCACGTCGCCGTCGCGCGCGTAGATCGCGCCGAGGTCCGCCAACATCTCGGACAGAATGTCCCGTTTCGACGAGGGCGCGAGCAGATCGGCGGTCAGCGGCTCCTCCGGGCCGGCGGCGTCCGCGAGCCGTGCGCGCAAATCGTCCTCGTCGAGGGTCATCCCGCGGGCGTGCGGGTCGATGAGCAGGCACTCGTCGACGTCGTCGCGCCGAACCAGGTAGCTGCCGGGGAACGAGACGCCCCAAAGCGGCACACCGATGCGGCGCCCCACCTCGATGTAGACGACCGCCAGCGCGATCGGCGCCCCCACCCACCGGTCCAGGACTTCGTTGAGAAACAGGTGTTTGGGATCGTCGCCGCTGTCGTCGCCGCGAAAGCCGAGCTGATCGAACAGCACCTCGTTGAGCGCCCGCACTTCGACGTGGCGCGACTTTTCGCGGTTGTCGATCGCGCGCGCGACCTGCGCCGCGAACCGGTCGAGCACGCCCAGGTAGTGCGACACGTCGAGCCCGTCGTACTCCCACTCGCCGATGAGCAGTGCGGCAACGTCGAGCGGCAGCTCGTCGTCCGGGCGGTCCACCACGTGGTGGAACAGGACGTGATCGGCCGATGCCACCGCGGTCAGTCGTCGCGCCCCGCCGGTCCCTCGACGCGGCGGACGCCGGTGAGCACGTTCGGCACGACGGCCGCCTCGTCGACGCGGCGCAGCGACGTGCCGTCGGCCGCGACGTAGTCGACGTGGGTCAACGTCATCAGCTGGACGGTGCCCTCCGGCGGCAGGCATGAGGCCACGTAGCCGACGATGCGCGCGCCGGTGTCGTACTCGAACTCGACGCGGTGGCTCACCAGGTCGCGCAGTTTTCCGTAGTCTGGCATCGCAGCCCTCCGTATATCATGACCGCCGATGACGGAGCCCGACCACTCCGCACAAACGCGCGTGGCGCTGGTCCGCCACGGAGAATCGGTGAGCAATGCGCAAGGGCGCTTCGCGGGCCACGGGCCGACGCCCCTGTCCGAGCGCGGTCGCGCGCAGGCCGCCCGCGCGGCCCGGGTGATCGCGGACCGGCTGCGGCCGACCGCCATCGTGTCGAGCGACCTGCCGCGGGCCCTGCAGACCGCCGAAGTGCTCGCCGACGTCGCGGGCCTCGACGTCGAGGTCGACCCCGGGTTTCGCGAGCGCGGCCTCGGCGTGCTCGAGGGGCTGGCGCTCGACGAGGTGCGGCGCGCGCACCCGGATGCGTGGCGCCGGCTCGCCGAGGTCGACCCGGACTGGGCGCCGGACGGCGGCGAGTCGGCCCGCGGGGCGTTCGAGCGGGTCGGCGCCGCTCTCGACGCGGTCGTCGCCCGGCACGCCGGCGGACGCGTCGCCGTCGTGTCCCACGGGTTCGCGATCTTCTGCGCGTTCGCGCACGCGTGCGGCATCGACCCGTTCGCCGCAGGCACACGAGCGTACATCCGGCCCGACAACGCGTCGGTCACAGCACTCGCGCGGGTCGGCGCGGCGTGGCGCATCGACGCCGTCAACGACACGCATCACCTGCGCGACGGCGCGTGACGTGCGCCCGAACGCCCGAGGTCAGCGAACCACCGTGTCGAGCGCGAGCTTGAGGCCGGCGGCCGGAATCTTCGCGCGCACCTTGCCTTCGATGTCGCCCGGGTTGCGGCTGCGCGCCTCGCCGTCGCGGTCGACGCGGGCGATCACGACGACGTCGCCCTCGAACTTCGTGCCCGGCATCATCACGTTGGCGCCGGTGAGCGAAAACTCGAGCGGAAGCGACGTCACCTCGATTCGATCGACCGCCATCGTGTTCCCGATGACCTCGCCGGTCACCGGGTTGATCGGCTTGACCATCAGATAGATCACGTCGCCCGGTTTGATCGCGGAGCGCGTCGCGTCGGTCGCGTCGATCGTGCCCTTGAGAAACTGGTTCGGGTCGACCGGCCCGCTGCCCATGCCCGCGTGCGGGTTGGCCATGCCCATACCGGCGTGCGGGTTGGCCGTGCCCATGCCCGCGTGCGGGTTGGCCGTGTCCATGCCCGCGTGCGGATCGCGCGCGGCCGGAGCCGCGACTTGCCCGAGAGCCGGCTCCGGCGGCTTGACCTGGCTCGCGGGCGGCAACCCCCGCCGGCCCTGGTCCGTCGCCGCATCGCGGTCTTTGCTGCACGCCGGCGCGAGCGCGAGCGCAACCGCCGCAAGCCACACCGGAGTCGAATTCCACTGGCTGCCCATGGGGCCAGGTGTACCGCGTTTCCCCCGCGCCGTCGACGCCCCGGAGACTTGGAGCACCGGCACGCGCGGTCGCCTCCGCTCACCCCGCCATCGCGCGCAGGCGGCGGATGCGCTCGGGCAGCGGCGGGTGGGTCGAGAACCACCGCAGCATCGACTGACCGGACAGCGGGTTGACGATGAACAAGCTCGCGGTCGCCGGCGCCGCCTCCGCCGCGTGCAGCGGGATGCGCCGGCTCGCCAGGTCGAGCTTTTCGAGCGCGCGCGCCAGCGCCTCGGGATCGCCGATGAACCGGGCGCCGGTCGCGTCCGCGTGGTACTCCCGGGCGCGACTGATCGCGAGCTGGACGATCGTGGCCGCGATCGGTGCGACGATGGCGAACGCGATCAGCGCGATGGGGTTGCCCCCCTCGTCGTCGTCGCGCGGACCGCCGAAGATCGCCGCCCAGCGCGCAACGGACGCGATGATCGAGATCGCGGTGGCGATCATCGCCGCGACCGACGCGATGAGGATGTCTCGGTTCTTGATGTGCGCGATCTCGTGCGCGATCACTCCGCGCAACTCGCGCTCGGACAGGATGTTCATGATCCCGGTCGTCACCGCGACGACGCCGTGCTGCGGGTTGCGACCGGTGGCGAACGCGTTGGGCGAATCGTCCTCCATGATGAACACGCGCGGCTTGGGGATGCCGGCGCGTTCGGCCACGTCTTGGACGATCGCGTGCAACCGCGGAGCCTCGCGCGGGGACACCTCCCGCGCGCGGTTCATCGCGAGCACGACCTTGTCGCTGAAAAAGTACGAAAAGAAGTTGAGCGCGACGGCGATCGCGCCGAACACCACGAGATTGCCCGTGCCGCCGACGAGCGTGCCGGCGCCGACCAACAACACGCTCAGACCGCCGAGCAGCGCGAGCGTCTTGAGCTGATTCTTCACGGTCGCATTCCCTCCGGGCGAGCGGCGCCCGCCGGCGCGACGCGATCGCGCCTCATCCGGTCACGCCGGCGCGCACACGATGGCTTCATCCCGACCCAACGTAGCCACGTCGCCGGCGAGCGCAAGGGGATCCAGGCGCGCGCCGTCGCTCGCAACCTTGCGAAACCCGAGGCGTGCGACCGGCGCGCCGGGGATCCCGAGGGCCGCGGCGACCTCGCTGGGCTTGGCCGATCCCTCCGCGCCGACCCGCACACGCGCGCGCAGCACCGCGTCCGCCGGCGGCCAGTCGAACAGCGCGCACATACCGGCGACCACCGCCCCGTCCACCACGTCCACCGCCACGAGATAGCGCCGCACGTCGACCACCTTGTCGCCGCGCGCGCACTCGAACGCATCGCGCGCCATCGCCGCCGCCGCGAGCCGCTCGGCGCGCGCCCGGTCCGCGCGCATGCCATCGTCCGGCGGCCGTACCGCCAGCTCGTATTCGTCGATCGCCTTGGACAACTTCGGCGCGCCATCGGCGCGGGCCGCCCCGGTGAACACCAGCCCGTCGGGCGCCACCTCGCGCAGGCGCTCCAACAGCACCTCGCTGGACAAGTCGTTCTCCAGCGCGACGTCGAACAGCTCCCCCGCGCTGGGCACGCCGAGCGACAGCGCCGGCGCGAACTGGACCAGCGGCTTGGGATGAAACCCCTGCGAGTACGCGACGTCGATGCCGGCGCGCCGGCACGTCCGCGTGAGCACCCGCATCGTGTCCAGATGGCCGAGGAACGCGAGGCGGCCGAGCTTGGCGTAGCGCACCCGGAACGAAAACCGGTCCCCCGCGGCGAACCGCGCGCGCGGCCGCGGGCGGCGGCGTCGGGCCGGCGCTTGCGCGGCCGCCGCCGTCGCTGCCGGCGTCCTCGGCTCCAGCGCCCCGAGCGCGCGCAGCGCGTCGAGCCGATCCGCGCGCATCTTCGTCAGGTCGCATGCGACGCCGCAGTCGTAACACACGAGCTTGCGGCGATCGGCCACCGCATCCGCGACGTTGGTGTGGTGGACGATGTCCCCGAACGGCTTGCCGCACGGCGGCGACAGCCGGTCCTTGAGGGCCTGGCGGTACTCGCGGAGCAAGAAGCCATCCTCGAGGCCGACATCGATGTGGTCCCACGGCAGCCGCGACGTCACCGGGATCGTGCCGAGCATCGCGTCCACGGGAACGCCGAGGTCAGCGAACACGGCGCGCCAGCGGTCGAGATCGAAGCACTCGTCCCAGCCGTCGAACCGCGCACCCCGCCGCCACGCCAGTTCGATCGCGTCGGCGAGTCGACGGTCCCCGCGCGCAAACACCACTTCGAGGAAGCTGATGCCGCTGTCGTGGTAGCGCAGGCGCACGCCGGTGCCGGCCGCGCGCTCGCGCAGCACCTGCTGCTTGCGCTCGATCTCGTCGAGCGGATCCATGGCGCACCACTGAAAGGGCGTGTGCGGCTTGGGGACGTGCGACGACACCGACACCGTGACCTCGGCGCGGCGCCCGGCGTACTGGCGCCCGATCGCGAGCACCCGCGCGCCGGTGTCGACGATGCCGGCGACGTCGGCGTCCGTCTCCGTCGGCAGGCCGATCATGAAGTACAGCTTGATGCGGTCCCAGCCGCGCGCGAACACGCGGTGTGCCGACTGCTCGATGTGCTCGTCGGTCACGTTCTTGTTGACGACGTCGCGCATGCGCTGCGTGCCCGCTTCCGGAGCGAACGTGAGACCGGTCGCGCGCACCGACGCGAGGTCGTCGAGGACGCTCTCGCTCAGGCCGTAGGCGCGAAGCGACGACACGGACAGCGACACCTTCTTCGCGCGCAGCCGCTCGGCGACCTCGCGCACCAGCGGTGCGATGCACGAGTGGTCGGCCGTCGACAGCGACGTGAGCGACGTCTCGTCGTAGCCGCCGCGGTCGACGTTGCCGACGATGGCGTCGACGATCTGCCGCGGATCGCGCTCGCGCACGGGCCGATAGATCATGCCGGCCTGGCAAAACCGGCACCCCTCCGTGCAGCCGCGCGCGATCTCGACCGACGCGCGGTCGAACACCGCTTCGGCGTACGGCACCGGCGCGTCCGTCGGAAACGGATACGCATCCAGGTCGTCGACCACCTGGCGCCGCACGCAGGTCGGCGCGCGCGGATCGATCGGCTCGCCGACGCAGACCATGCCGGTGTCGGCGTCCACGACCTCGCGGTACAGCGACGGCACGTACAGCGGGTAGCGCGCCGCCAGCTCTGCGAGCGCGTCGCGGCGCGCGCGACCGGCCCGCCGCATCGCGGCCCAGTCGACGACGAGCTGCGGCAACACCTCTTCGGCCTCACCGATGAACAATGCGTCGAAGAACGCGGCGACCGGCTCCGGATGCGTCGCGCACGGGCCACCGCCGACCACGAGCGGGTCGCGGTCGGCCCGGTCGGCGGCGCGCAGCGGCACGCCGCCGAGGTCGAGCATCGTGAGCACGTTCGTGTAGGTGAGTTCGTATTGCAGCGACACGCCGATGACGTCGAACGCCGACAGCGGGTCGCCGCTCTCGAGCGCGACGAGCGGCAGACCGCGCTCGCGCAGTTCGGCCTCCATGTCCAGCCACGGGCAGAAGCACCGCTCGCAGCCGATTCGCTCGTCGCGGTTGAGCCGCGTGTAGAGGATCTTCGTCCCCAGATGCGACATCCCGATCTCGTAGACGTCGGGAAACGCGAGGACCACGCGCGCGTCCACCTGCGCCGGATCCTTGCGGACCTGGTTGTACTCGCCGCCGAGGTACCGCACCGGCTTGGCGACGCGCCCAATGAAATCCGCATAGATGTGACGCATGGTGAGCCCGTTATAATCGAATTCGATGCAGGTCGCCGGGGAAACCCCGCGTCTCGCCGTCAGGCCCGGCGACACGATCGGCCGCTACCGCGTCGAGGCGCCGCTCGGTGCGGGCGGAATGGGGGAGGTATACGCCGCGCGGACGGTCGACGGCGGCCGCCCGGTGGCGCTGAAGCTGGTGCGCACGCGGTCGCCCGGCGCCATCGCGGCGCTCAAGCGCGAGTTTCGCGCGCTCGCCGACGTCGTCCACCCCAACGTGGTGGCGCTGCTCGAGCTGGTCGCGACCGGCGGTCACTGGTTCGTGGCGATGGAGCGCATCGACGGGGTGCCGATCACCGAGTGGGCGCGGCCCGGCGGCCGTCTCGACGCGACGCGCGCGCGCGCGGCGCTCGCCCAGGTCGCCGACGGCGTCGCGGCGCTGCACGCCGCCGGCATCCTGCACCGCGACGTCAAGCCGTCGAACGTGCTGGTCGACGGTGGCGGCCGCGCGGTGCTGCTCGACTTCGGCCTCGCGGCGCCGGTCGACGATGCCGGCGACGCGGCGCCTGCGCTCGTTGGCACGGCCGCGTACGCGTCGCCGGAACAGGCCGCGGGCCGGACCCCGCTGTCGCCGGCCACCGACTGGTATGGAGTCGGCGCCGTCCTGTACGAGATGTTGACCGGCGCCCCACCGTTTTCGGGCCCGCTGCTGGCCGTGTTGCGCGCCAAGCAGGAACGCGACCCGCCGCCGCCGTCGGTGGTCGCGCCCGGCGTGCCCGCCGACCTCGACGCGCTGTGCGTCGCGCTGTTGCAGCGCGATCCGGGCCGGCGGCCGGCGGGAGAGGACGTGATCGCGCGGCTGTCGCCGCGGCGCCGTCCGCGGCCGGCGCGGCGCACCGCGCCGCCGGTTCCCTTCGTCGGCCGCGACCGCGAACTCGCCGCACTGGACGCGGCCCTGCGCGCGTCGCGCACCGCGCCGGTGGTCGTGCGGCTGCGCGGCCCGTCGGGCATCGGCAAGTCGGCGCTCCTCGGCGAGTTCGGCCGGCGGGCCGCCGCCGCCGGCGCGATGGTCGCTGCCGGTCGCTGCTACGAGCGCGAAGCCACGCCGTACAAGGGCGTCGACATGGCGATCGACGCGCTGTCGCGCCAGCTCGAGGCGCTGCCGGCCGGCGACGTCGTGCCGCTTTTGCCGGCCGGCATGCCGGCGCTGGTCCAGTTGTTTCCGCCGCTGGCGTGGGCGCTTCGGCTCGAACCCGGCGGCCGCGCCCGCACCGAACCGACCGATCCCCACGAACGCCGCCGCCGCGCGTTCGCGGCGCTGCGCGAGCTGCTCGCCGGCATCGCGGCGCGCGCGCCGGTTGCGCTCGTCGTCGACGACGCGCAATGGGTCGACACCGACGGCGCCGACCTGATCGCGGAGGTGCTGCGCGGCCGAGACGCGCCACCGGTCTTGTGGGTGCTCGGTGAGCGCACCGGCACCGCCGGCGGCGCGGTCGACGCCGTGTTGCGAGCCGCGGCCGCGCCGCCGCGGACGGTGGACGTCGGCCCGCTGGACCCCGACGCGGCGGGACGCCTCGCCGCGCGGCTGCTCGCGGACCAGGGCGCCACGCCCGATGCCGCGCGCGCGGCCGCCCTCGCGCGCGACGCCGGCGGCAACCCGTACCTGATCGCCGAGCTGTGCTGCGATCCGGACATCGCCGGCTCAGCCCAGGCGGTGGCGCTCGACGCGATCCTCGCGCGCCGCATCGCCGGCCTGTCGGCTGCGCAGCTGCAGCTCGTACGCGTGCTCGCGGTGGCGGCCCGCCCGGTTCCGCGCGGCGTCGCGGTGCGCGCCGCTCGCGCGCTCGGCGGCGCGACTCCCGATCCGACCGCCGCCCTGCAGCGCGCGCGGCTGGTGCGCGCGCACGGGCCGCGCGACGCCGACCTCGTCGAGCTGTTTCACGACCGGATTCGCGACGCGGTGCTCGCCGACATGACCCGCGACGCGGTGCGCGACGCCCAACGACAGCTCGCCGCGGCCGTCGAGCGCCACGGCCCCGGCGCGGCCGACTCGGACGCGCTCGCCGAGCTATACGCCGCCGCGGGCGACCGCGATCGCGCGCTGGGCCACGCGCGCATCGCCGCGCTCCGCGCGGCCGCCGCCCTCGCCTTCGATCGTGCCGCGCGCAACTATCGGCTGGCGCTCGAGCTCGCCGACCGCGCCGGCGACGACGTGCGGCTGCAACTGTACGTCGGGCTCGGCCATGCGCTCGCGGGCGCTGGACGCGGGCGGGACGCGGCGGACGCGTTTCTCGCCGCGTCGAAGCTCAGCGGCGGCGTCGACGCGCTCGAACTGCGCCGGCGCGCGGCCGACCAGCTGCTGCGCGCCGGCCACATGCAGGCCGGCCTCGATACGATCGAGCCGGTGCTGCGCGCGGGCGGCATGTCGCTGCCGGCCACGCCGCGCGCGGCGCTGGCGCCGCTGGCGTGGGGCCGCATCCGCAACCGCGCGCGGGGACTTCGCTTTCGCGAGCGGCGGACCGACGACATCGCCCCCGAGGCGCTCGTCGCCGTCGACGCGTGCCACGCGCTCGTCACCGGCCTGGCCAGCGTCGATCCCATCCGGGCGATGACGTTCCAGACGGAACACCTGCGCCGCGCGCTCGCCGCCGGCGAGCCGGCGCGGGTCGCCCGCGCGATCGCCGCCGAGGCGGGCCACATCGTCGCGCGCGCCGGCCGCCACACGCCGCGATCGCGGCGGCTGCTCGCCCGCGCCGCGGCGATCGCCGACCGCGTCGCCGAGCCGCGCGCCGTCGCGTTCGTCGCCGGCGCGCACGCCATCTGTGCGTTCCACGCGGGCGACTGGCCGCGCAGCCGCCGCCTCGCCGAACGCACGCTCGAGCTGTTGGCCGGATGCACCGACGTCGCCTGGGAGACCGGGACGGCACAGATCCACTTCAGCTTCGCCGCCGCCAACGCCGGGCAGCTCACCGACCTGGCCGCGCGCATCGACGGCTGGATCGCCGACGCCGACGACCGCGACGACGTCTACGCGGGGTCGATGCTGCGGTTTCCCGGCATCTACGTCCACCTCGCGCGAGACGAACCGGCGCACGCGAGACGGGACATCGCCACCGCGCTGGCGCCCTGGCCCGCAGACGTCCTGTGCATCCAGCGCTGGAACGGCGTGCTGTATTCGGTCCTCGTCGACCTGTACGAGGGAGACGTGGACGCCGCGTGGCGTCGGTGGCAGGAAAGTTGGCCGCGCTATCGTCGGTCGCTGGTGCGCCACGTCGCGCAGGTCCGGGGTATGGCCGACACCCTGCGCGCGAGCACCGCGGTCGCCGCCGCTCGGCGCCGCGGCGCGCGCGGTCGCCGCCGCGAATGGCTCGCGATCGCCCGCCGCCACGCGGGCGCGCTGTCGCGCCACGCCTCCCCGTGGGCGCGCGCGATGGCGATCGCGATAGACGGCGCCGCGGCGCACGCTGCCGGCGACGCTGACCGCGCCCTGCGATTGCTCGCCGCCGCCGACCGCGCGCTCGACGCCGCCCACATGCCCCACGTGGCCGCCGGCGTGCGGCGCGTGCGCGGACAACTCGTCGGCGGCGACACCGGACGCGCGATCGTCGCCGATGCCGACCGCGCGCTGCGCGCCCTCGGCGTGCGCGATCCGGCGGCGATCGCCTGCGCGATCGCACCGGGGTTCGCCGGCGGCGCTTCGTAACGCGCGACGCGGCGCCGTCAGCTGTTGCCGCGGGCCGTCCCGTCCACCGCGGCGCCGTCAGTCCGGAGCGATCTGGACGTCGGCATACACGCCGTAGTGGTCGCTGCAACAATCTCCGCGGTCGTCTCGCTCCGCGAGGCACACATCCGCGTCCACGACCGTGCCGCGGCCGTCCTTCGCCCGCGTCGTCACGAACACGAAGTCGATGCGCCGGTCGATGTCGAGCGACCGCAGCGCGCGGGTTTGCGGGTTCTGTGCGCACCAGGTCCAGCCCGGTTCGCCCGGATGCACGCGCGCGTAGGCGTCCTGGTAGTGGGTGCGCCGCCCGTCGAGCGTCGTGCGGCCGAGCAGGAATCGGATTTCGTCGTGGTCGGCGGTCGCGTTGAAGTCGCCGCACAAGAGCTGGGGCCGATCCGTGTCGATCGCCCGGATCGCCGCGTCGACCGCGACGACCTGGCGCTCGCGCGCGACGCCGTCGTCGAGTCGCCAGTTCAGGTGGGTGGTGTGGCACCACACGTCGCCCGCGGGCGTGGCCACGCGCGCCGACAGCAGAATGCGCGCCTCCGTCGGCCGGGCGTCCGGCAGTCGCGTCACGCGGTGTTCCGCGATCGGGTGGCGCGACACGATCGCGAGCCCTTCCTCTCCCCCCGGGTGGCCGGGAAAGAACGCGTCGTCATCCCAGCGGAGCGCCACCTCGTAGACGGCGCGCATGCCGAGGCGATCGGCCAGCTCGTCCGCGGTCGTGCGACCGGACCGGCCGTCGAGGGGCCGCACCTCCTGCATCCCGATCACGTCGGGCGCCATCTTTCGCAGCTGGCGTTCGGCCAGCGCGAGCCGCCGCGCGACGTCCGGCTCGACGCCCCAGAAGTTGATGGTGACCACCCGCAGCACGTTCACGGTGGTCACTGCCCGCGGTAGACACACCGAGACGACCGGGTCTCGGCCACGGCCACGGCCGCGACCATCGGCAGCCGCGCGCGAATGCGGTCGTAGATCCACCGCGTGAGGTGCTCGCACGTCGGGTTGTCGAGCCCGTCGATGTCGTTGAGGACGCGGTGGTCGAGCTGCGCGATCAGCGGACGGACGACGGCGTCGATCTCCGCGAAGTCGACGAGCCAGCCGAACTCGGGGTCGACCTCGCCCGCCACGGTTACCTGCACCTCGTAGCTGTGTCCGTGCATCCGTGCGCACTTGTGGTCCGGAGGCACCTTGGGCAGCCGGTGAGCCGCCTCGAACTTGTAGTCGCACACGAGTTCGCATCGCATCGCACCGCACGAGGTATCACGCGGTCTTTGCCCTGCCAACCCTCGCGCGCGGCACCGACTCCGTACACGCCGCTACGCGGCCTCGACCTGCGGTAGGTTCGCGGCGCCGGCCGGCACCGCGCCGCCGCCGGCGAACACCGATGCCCACCCCCGCACCGACGCCCTACCGCGCCCTCGACCGCCGGATCTGGCTGCTGGCGGGAGCGCGCGCGGTCAACACGGCCGGGCTGTCGTTGGCCATGGCGTTCATGGCGATCTACCTGGTGACCGAGCGCGGTCTGTCGGGAACCGTCACCGGCGTCCTCTACGCGGGCGCCAATCTGCTGCAGGCCGTCAGCCAGGGGCTCGCCGGCGACGTGTCCGACCGGATCGGCCGGCGCGTAACGATGGTCGCCGCGCTCGCCGGCCGCGCCGTCCTCGTCACCGCGCTCGGGATCGCGGTGACCGCGAACGCAGCGGTGTGGGTCGTCGTCGCGCTGCTGTATGCGAGTTGGATCGTGCGCGGCTGGTTCGAGCCCGTCGCCTACGCGGCGGTCGCCGACGTCGCCCCACCCGACCAGCGCGTCGCCGCGATCGGGTTGCAGAAGATCGGTGTCAACCTCGGCTGGGCGGTCGGCCCCGCGGCCGGCGGCTTCTTGCTGCGGTGGTTCGACTACGGCGCCGTGTTCTTCTTTGCCGCGCCGATCATCGCCGCCGCCGCCGCGGCCGTCGCCTGCTACCGCGATCCGCCTCGCCGCACGCCGGCGCGTCGCGCGCGCGTCCGACCGCCTGCGCTGCCCCTGCGAGTGTGGCTGTTCCTCGCGTGCGCGCTGGTGTCCGGGTTGGTGCATGGACAACTGTTTTCGACGTTTTCGCTGTACGTCAAAGCTGGGGTCGGCCTCGGCGAGGACGCGCTCGGAGCGCTGTGGACCATCAACGCGGTGTGCGTCCTGGCGCTGCAGCTTCCGGCCGTCGCCGCGGTGCGGCGCGCCGGCACCCGCGTCGCGCTCGTCGCGGGCGCCGTCCTGTACGTCGCGGCATTCGTCGGCTTCGGCGTCGCCCCCGGGTTCGCCGGCCTCGCCGCGTCGATGATCGTCCTCACTGCGGGGGAGGTCGTCCTCGAGCCCGCTCAGCAGGCGATGGCCGCGCGCCTGGCGGACCCAGAGCGCATGGGGCGCGCGATGGGCCTTCTCGGATTCATGCGCATGTTCGGGCTCGCGTTTGCGCTGCTCGTCGGCGGCGCGGCATTCGACGCGTTTCCCGATCGGCCGCTGGCCATGTGGTCGGTGCTCGCGGCGATCGCCGCCGCCCTCGCCGCCGGATACGCCGCGTTCGGCGCGGTCACGCGCCGGCAGGCGCGGCCACCGGAGGCCCACCCATAGACGACCGGCCGGTGCCGCGCCCCCACGAGCGCGTCAGCGCCGCGCCGGGACACACCAGCCGGTCGGCCACGTCGTGCACGCCCGACCCGCCGTCGGCCGCCGGCACCCGCCACTCGATCGGGTTTTCGTCGCCCGGCCCCACCGCGTTCGACCCGTCGTGCACCACCGGCACCGCCTCCTCGGCCGTCATCCGGGCCGGCGCGAGCGCGGGCGCCGGCGCACCGGTAGCCGTCCGGCGGCGCGCCGACGATGCGGAACGTGCCGCCGGTGGTGTTGGTGCAATCCGTCGTCCGCGAATCGCCCGGGTACGGGTTGGACATGCGGTTGGTGCGCCACCGGCACGCCGCCGCGTCGCGTGTCATCCGGGCCTGCCGGCACGAGCGCG
>RFGE01000042.1 GCA_003696105.1 Deltaproteobacteria bacterium
CAGCGAGCGCACGAGATGCGATGCCGGGTTCGGCGCGCGCCCGCAGGGCACGCGGGCGCGGATCCACATACGGCACCGATGGGCGCGAGGACCTGCGCCGAATCTCGCCCGCAGTTCGCGGCCGCGGCCCGCGGCTGTGCGCAACGGCCACCTGGGGGCGATGACCGCGATTACCTACGCGATCTGCGCGGCCGTGTGGGGGACGACCTGGTTTGCGATCCGCGTGTGCATCGCCCCCGGCGGATACCCTCCGTACGCCGCGGCGGCGCTGCGCTTTTCGCTCGCGTCGGTCATCCTCGGCGGGCTGTGGCTGGCCGGCGTCGCACGCCCCGGGCCGCGCAGGCGCCGCGACGTGGCGTGGATGGTCGCGGCCGGCCTGTGCAACGGCGGCAGTTACGCGCTCGTCTATACGGCAGAAGGCGCGCTGCCCGGCGGGCTGGTGGCCGTGCTGTTCGGGACGTTCCCACTCGTCACCGCCGCGCTCGCGGGGATCACGCGGACCGAGCGGATCGCGCGCGCGTCGCTGGTCGGCGCGGCGGTGAGCGCTGCCGGGATCGCCGTGGTGTTCTACGACCAACTCGACCTGTCCGCCGACCGGGCCGCCGCCGTGGCGCTCGCGCTCGGGGCGGTCGTCCTGTCGGCCGGCTACAGCGTCATCATGAAGCGCCATACCGCGGGCCAGCATCCGCTCGCGGCGACCGGCGTGTTTGTCGCGATCACCGCCGCCGTGCTGTGGCTCGCGTCCGCCGCGCTCGATGACCGCGGCATCCCGGCCGCGCCGGCCGCGAGCGCGACCGTCGCGCTGGTGTATCTCGGCGTCGTCGGCTCCGTCGTCGTGTTCGCGTCGTACTTCGCGCTGCTCAAGCGCGCGAGCCTGATGACCGTGTCCACTTTAGTGTTCATACAACCACTCATCGCCCTCGCGGTGGACGCGGTGTGGGAGCGGTCGGCGCCGACCGGCGTGCGCGCCTACGCCGGCGCGGCGATCGTGCTCGCGGGCGTTGCCATCAGCGTGCTGCCCGGCGCCGCGCGCTCTCGCGCGGCGCGCGCCGCGGCGCGCGCCGGATGACCGCAGCGGCCGCTACCACGGCAGCAGCAGCTGGCCGCGCGCGTCCGCCCGCGCGACGGGCGGCTCCTCGCCGGCGGGCGGCTCCTCACCGGCGAGCGCGGCGGGCGGCTCCCGGCGCGAACACACGATGCCGAAGCCGCGCAGGACCGTCGCGGCGTCGCGCCAGGCGCGCACGGCCGGCACGTCGCCCCGCGGGTCGGCGACGAACACGCGGTCGGGCGCGACGCCGTAGCCGTAGAGCACCACCCAATGGTCGGCCGGGTGGTCGTAGCCGATCACCGGACAACCGCGGTCGATCGCGCCACGTAGCCGGTCGAAGTCGAGGTCGTAGCGGACGCCCGCGCGCACCCCGGCCGCGCGCAGCGCGCGCACCAGGGCCGTCTGCCGCGTGCCGTCGCGCGCGGTGCCGAGCCGTCGAAACAGCTCCGCGCCGGCGATGTCCACGCCGAGGTGCCGCACGATCATGAGCGCGGCCGCGTAGCCGCACGTGTAGTTGCGAACCTGGCGGTACCCCGGGACGTCGAGGGTGACCGCGGTGCGGTCGTCGCCGGCGCGCGGCAGCGCCATCGGCGGCGCGAAATGCGGTTGCGGTCGCATGCGGCGGGTTCCCTCACTGTAGCGCGTCCCCGTGACGGCCAGCGGCGATGGCACCGCACCGCGTCAAACCGTCGGCCGAACGCGGCCGCAGCGACAAGGTCGGCCGACCGTGCTAGTCTCCGCGCGCTTGCCCCGGAGGGACGTGATGCTCAATCGAACGCTTCTGGTCACCTGTTTGTCCGCGCTGCCCGCCTCCTGGTCGTGTGGCTCGGCGACGCCGCCCGCCGCGCCAGCCAGCGCGAGCGCGGGCGCGAACGCCGCGGCCAACGCGGATACGCCCGGCGAGACCGCGCCGGCGACCGGCCGCAGCGTCGCGCTCGAGGACGTCGGCCTGTCGACCGCCGCCATGGATCCGTCGGCCGACCCGTGCGTCGACTTCTACCGCTACGCCTGTGGCGGGTGGATCGACCAGACCGAATTGCCCGCCGACCAGCCGCGGTGGAGCCGCAGCTTCAGCGAAATTCAAAAGCGCAACGAGCTGTTGCTCAAGGACGTGTTCGAGCGCGCGGCCGCGGACCCGGGCGACGACCCGATCACCGCGGCAATCGGCGCGTACTACGGCGCGTGCATGGACGAGGCCGCGATCGAGCAACACGGCATCGCCGGCATCGAGCCGCTGCTGGCCAAGGCGCGCGCGATCAAAAAGTGGAAACAGATCGGCGCCGTGATCACCGAACTGCACCGCTACGGCATCTACCCCGCGTTTTCGCCCGACATCGACCAGGATTTCAAGCACCCGGACAAGATCACGCCGTTTCTGTACCAGGGCGGCCTCGGCCTGCCGGATCGCGACTACTACCTCGCCGACCAGTTCGCCAAACAGCGCGAGTTCTACGCCGGGCACGTCGCCCGCATGATGGCGCTCGCCGGCATGTCGGAGGCAGACGCAAAGCGGGCGGCCGCCAGTGTCATGAAGATCGAAACGGAGCTTGCCAAGGTGTCCAAGACGCGCGTCGAGATGCGCGACATTCCAAAGCTGTACAACAAGATCGATCGCAGCGGCCTCGCGAAGGTCGTCAAGAACATCGACTGGGACGCCTACTTCGCGGCCCAGGGCGTCCCCGAGCTGACCGACCTCGCCGTCACGTCGATCGAGTTCTTCGAGGGGCTAAACGGTCTGATCAAACGCGCAACCCCGCGCCAATGGAGCGACTACTTGCAGTGGGTGATCGTGCGCACCGCCGCGCCGACCCTACCCAAGGCGTTCGTCGACGAGCAATTCGCGATGCGGCAGGCGCTCACCGGCCAGAAGGAACAGCAGCCGCGGTGGAAACGGTGCGTGCGCGCGACCGACGCGGCGCTGCGCGAGTACACCGGGCGCAAGTACGTCGAGCAGCGGTTCAGTCCGCAATCCAAGCAGGCGGTGACGATGATGATCCGCGCCATCAGTGATGCGTTCGCCGCCGAATTGCCGGGCTACGACTGGATGGACGAGCAGACCCGAGCGGGGGCCGCCGCCAAGCGCGACAAGATGGCCTTCCTCATCGGCTACCCGGACGAGTGGAAGACCTACCCGTTTTCCCTCGACCCGAAGACCTACACGGAAAACTGGCTCGCCGCGAGTCGCTACGACAACCAGATGCAGTGGGAGAAGACGAAAAAGCCTGTCGACCGGCGCGAGTGGAACTGGAGCGCCGCGATGGTCAACGCGAGCTACCACCCGCTGCGCAACACGATGACGTTCCCCGCCGGCATCCTGCAGCCGCCGTTCTTCAACCCCGACGCCACGATCGCCGTCAACCTCGGCGCGCTCGGCATGGTGGTCGGCCACGAGTTGACGCACGGCTTCGACGACAACGGTGCCCTGTTCGACGCCGACGGCGCCATGCGCAACTGGTGGTCGGACGCGGTCGCGAAGAACTTCGACGACAAGAAGCAGTGCCTGGTCGACCAGTACAACGCATTCGAGGTGTTGCCCGGCGTACACATCAACGGCCAGCTCACCCTCGGCGAGAACATCGCCGACCTCGGCGGCGTGAAGCTCGCGTACCGCGCGTACAAGGCGCTTCGCAAGGATGCCGAGCCGGTCGTCGCCGGCGGCTTCACCGAAGATCAGCAGTTCTTCCTCGCCGTCGGCCAGACGTGGTGCAGCAAGTCCACCGACGAGATCGCCCGGATGCTCGTTCAGATCGACCCGCACTCGCCCCCGGAGTTCCGCGTGCGCGGCGCGCTGTCCAACCTGCCGGAGTTCGCCGAGGCGTTCGACTGCAAGCCCGGCACGCCGTACCACCCGGACAACGTGTGCGAGGTGTGGTAGCCGCTCGTGCGCGCTGGCGGCGCCCGGAGCCGCCGGAGCCGTGCGGTCGTTGCCGTTGCGGCGATCGCACCGATTTCGATCGTAGGCGTCAGGGACGCCGCGCGGGGGCGGGCGACGCACGCCAGCCCGCCCCCGCGTAGTGGATTGGCACGACCCATCGCGCGTGCGGCTCGACGAACGCCGCGGGCAACCGGACCTGCCACGCGGCGTCCACCAGGCACTCGCCGGCGCCGTCGCCCGACTCGCCGTCGATGTCGACGCCCACGATCTCGTCGACCGTCGTCTCGACGACGAGTTCGCGGTCCACGCGGTCTTCGCCGGCCAGCGCGGCGCAGCGCGCCACGGCGGGTGCGAGCCGGTCGGCGATGAGCGCCGCGCGATCGACGCCGTCGTCCGCCTGCCCTTGTACGATTGAGGTGAGCGTCCCGCTGCACGTCACGGACGCACTCGCGGTGCAACCGGCACGGCACGTGACGCCGTAGCCGGCTTGGAGCATGGCGTCGACGTCCGGCGGCAGCGGCGTGAGCGCACCCGGGTCGACGAGATAGGACGTGTGCGGGCTCACGACGCCGCCGACCTGTGCGAGCGCTCGGCCGTCGCGGTCCCCCAGATCCCAATGCAGGTCCGAGCCGAAACCGAGCGCCGGCAGCGCAGCGCTCAACGCGACGTCAGGGGACACGGTCGTCGACCACCGCCGCGACCACAGCTTGCCCTCGACGCGGATCGCGCGCGGCGCCGCCGCCACGATGGCGACGTCGCGCGACGCGCTGCCTTCGGCGAGTTGATCGACCGCCACGTCGACATCGCCGAACGGCGTGCCATCGCTCGCGACCACGCGCAGGTCGTCGATCCGTACGGGCCGCACGATGCCGGCCATGACATCGGTGGTCGCGGGATCGTCACCCGGCATGCCAACCAGTGCGAGTTGCACGCCTCCGTGCGCCGCCGCGATCGCCGCCAGCGGGCCGTCGTCGTCGCGCCCTTCCGACAGGGGTTCGTCCTCCCACCGGTCGACGCGAAGCGCGTGCACGACCGCATCGGCCGGCAACGGCGCCAGTGCCGCCAACGCGGCGTCGACGGAGAAGGCGTCCGGCGCGAGTCCGTCGGTGACGAGCACGATGCGCTTCGGCCCCCGCTGCGTCGACAGCAGGTTCGCGGCCAGGGCGAGGCCGCGGTCGGGCCGCGACCCGTTGCCGAGCGCGCGGCGGCCCGCGGGCGCCCGCGCGACGGCGTCGTCAAACGATGAAGCGGCAACGAAGCGGCCAAACAGCCGCTCGGCCTCGCGGCGGAACACCACGACCTCGACGCGCGCGTCGGGCGCGTGCGCCAAATAGCCCCGTGCGAGCGCGAGCTGCCGAGTGAGCCCGTCGTCGTCGGCGCTGTAACTGCCATCGACGACGAATACGACCCACGGCCGCCGCGGTGCGCGCCCGAGCGCGGAGGCGGCATCGACGTCGATCCTGACGAGCGCGCGACCGCTCGCGAGCGGCGCGACCGCGTAGCGCACGGTCGCGGGGTGCGCGCTCGGGCCGTCGATGGCGATGGCGACGACGTCGCGGTCGCCGTCTCCCACGCCGGCGCCGCACGCGCCGATCGCGTCGTCGACAAACGGCGCCGCGGCGGCGGCACCGACCCCGACCGTCGCGCGGCGGCCCGGGCCCGGATCCACGGTGATCGTCGGATCGGCAAACTCGGCCTGCGCTCGCACCGGATAGGCCAGCCACCCGCGGCCCGCCGCCCAACAGACCGGCGCGACGACCTCGTACTCGACTTCGACCGTCGCGCGGCGGGCGACCGGCGACGCGCGCACCGACACGACCCCATCTGCCTCCCACGCGACGAGAACGGGGAGGTCTCGGCCGCGACGGCCGTCACTCACCAGGTCGGCGAGTGCCTCGAACCGTGACACCGCGTCGTCGGCATCCGCGAGCCGGGCCGCACGCCAGCGGCGCGCCGTGCGCGCGCGCACAGCCGTCACGGCGCCGCCCATCGGCAACCGCGCGCTGAGCCACAACTCGTCGCTCGTGCCGCCGACGTTGCGCAGCGCGCGGCGCACGCGGAACGTCGCGTACCCGTCGCGCACGGCGACCGCGACGCGGTGGCTCACCTCCCGAAATTCGCCGCCGTACGGCGACGAGAACTCGTCGGCGGCCGCCGGCGACGAGTGCACGAGCGCGCACGCGATCAGCGCCGGCGCCAACCCGCTGCTCCGCATACCCCTACGACACCGCGACCGCGCTACCGGTTCCCAAAAGCGCGCAGGGCGCAACGCGCGCCGCCCGGCATTCCCCCGCCGGTCGGCTCACCGGGGCGGCCCACGGCCGCGGCCGCGCGTCGCGGCCGGTCGGCCGCCGACGCGCGGGCGCGCTGATCGGTCGCGTCGCGGCGGGCGATCGGCGCCGGCCGCGCGGCAGGTGTCCGCACACGCCGGTCAAGTACGGCAAGCCCAGGCACGCGGGGTGTTGCAAGCGCGCGCGGCGAGCTACTCGTGAACCTGTCCCCGTGACACTGCGACTTGCCATCCTGTGCGTTGCACTCGCGCCGGCGGCGGCGCGAGCCGACGAGCGCGCGCCCTCCGCGCGCGACCCCGGCGCATCACTTTCGCAGGCGTTCGCAGGGCCGTTCGTGTCGCCACGGCTGTTCGCGATGCCGGTCGCCGACGTGGTCGGCGCGTACCGGGCGTCGGTGAGCTACGACGGAAGTTTGTTGCGACAGCCCGGCGTCCTGTCGTCGGCGGGCGTCGTCGCGATCGGCGTCGGAGACCTCGCCCAGCTCGAATACCGCCACACGTCCGCGATCGGCGCCGGACGCATCGTCGCGCCGGTGCCCGCCGTCGGCGTGCAGGTCAAACTGCCATTGCCCGAACGCCGATACCTTCCTGCGCTCGGCGTCGCGTTTCGGCTCGGCTTGCCGCGCCGCGAACGAGTCGACGGCGTCGCGATCGACGAGACCGTCACGGACCTGTATGCGGTCGCCGGCATCGCGCTCGGCGGTCGGCGCGCGCGCGTGACGGCGCACGCCGGCCTGCGGGTGAGCACCGCAGTCGCCGCGATCGACGGCGCCGGCGACGCACGCCGTCTGCTGTGGCTGCCCGCCGTCGGCATCGCGGTGGCGGCGAACGACCGTACCGACTGGATCGCCGAGTTCGGCGCGGTACCCTCGTTCCGCGTCGACAACGGCGCAGCCGCCGTCGGAGTCGGCGCCACCGCCCGCGCGGGCATTCGCTGGCGGATCGTGCCCGCCGCGACGATCGACGCCAGCCTCGGCTATCGGATCGAGTCCGCGGCGGTCGACGGCCCCGCAGCCCGCGGCGCGCGCGCCGTCGTCGATTGGGACATCCGCGTCGGCGGCGAGCTGCACGTGCCGTGGGGTGCGCTCGTATGCCGCGCGGCCGGTCTGTTCTGTAGTCGGAGGCGCGACGAATGACGCGCCGCACGTTGTGGCATCGACGCGGTGCAACGGCGACGCCCTGTCGCCCGCGCATGCGCTTCCACAGCGCCGAACCCGTTTCGCAACCACCGCTTGCCGGCGTGTCCGGCCCACGAAGGAGAACGCCATGAATCGTGTACTCGCCATCGTTGTTGCGTCGACGGCTGCTCTCGCGCTCGCCTCCGAAGTGCGGGCCCAAACCGCGAACCGCGACGCGCCCTCTGCGGCAGACGACGCCGACCGCCGCGGCCCGCCGGCGCCCGCCTCGCCCGCCTCCGGCCCGCCGGCGCCCGCCTCCGGCCCGCCGGTGGGCGCGCCCGACGACCGACCGCCGGCCGCACCGCCCGACCTGTTCGTCGCGCCCACCGCGCGCCTGTTGCCGGCCGGCGCCGTCTATGCCCGCGCGGGCGTGGATACCGGGGGCGGCATCGCGATCGGCGCGCGCGTCGGCCTCGGTGACGTCGCCGAATTCGGCCTCGCCACCACCGACCTCATCCGCCACACGACCGACGGAGGCGAACCGAATCACGTGCAACCCTACGTGCTCGCCGCGTTCAAAATGGGCGTGCGCGAACACCTGATCTTTCCGCATCAGCCGGCGCTCGCGATCGAGTTTCGCAAGTCGTTCGAGCACGAGATCGCCGGCCGCGCGACGCGCGTCGCCGCACTTCAGCTCACCGCGACCAAACACCTCGGGTCTCGCGTCGCAGTGCACGCCGGCGCGGTGGTCTGGGACGCGAGCGTCCGCCGCGACGACGGCACGGAGTTCGCGCTCCACGAACGCCCGATTCGCCGGCAATTGCGCGGCTACGGCGGCGTGGAAGTGGCGGCGGCGCCGCGCGCGCAGATCGGCGTGGACCTGTACTGGGTGCCGCAATTCGATCTGACCGACGCGCGCGACGACGTGGTTCTCGCGCCGTCGCTGGCATGGGGCGTGCGCTACCGCGCGACGCGCGCCGTGCAGTTCGAGTCGGGCGTCCGCCTGCCCGACGTCCGCGACGTCAACCTTCTCGAGGCGCAAATCTTCGGCCGGGTGGCGATCGCCACCGACCGCGCGCGCGCGTGGCTGGCGCGCCGACGCTAACCGCGCGGCCGTCCCATGCTGCACCCGCACGCGGTCCTCGCCGCCGCGGTCGCCACCGCGGTCAGCGCGGTCGCGGCTGCCCAGGAGCCGGTATCGCCGCCACGCCTGTTCGACGTACCGGTTGCGCCCGCTTTGCGCGACGGGCGACTGCACGTGACGGCGGGCCTGTCGCACCGCGGCGGCGGTACCGTCGCGATCGCTGCCGGGCTCGGCGGCGTCGCCGAGGTCGACATCGATCTGTCCGATCGCCTCGCCGCCGCGGACGAACCGCGAGCGCTTCACGCGACGGCCGGCTTCAAGCTCGCCTGGCCCGGTGCGCGCACCAGCGCGATCCCCGCCGCGATCGCGATCGGCGTGCGCAAATCGCTGGCCGGACAGCGCGACGCCGTCGCCCAGGCTTTCGGGATCGCGACCATCGCGCTCGGCGCCGTCGACCTGCACGCCGGAATCGGTCGCTGGGCCGGTGATCGCTGGCGGCCGCTGGCCGGCGTCGTGTGGCGGACGCCGCGCGCCCCGCGCACGACGCTCATCGCCGATGTAGCGTGGGCGCCGGAGCTCGGTCGCAGCGAACCCGCGCAGTGGATCGCGCACTGGGGCGCTCGCTACCGCGCGTTTCGCTGGGGCGCGATCGAACTCGGCGTCCGCCACCGCGCGGGCAGGCCGTTCGACGGGGCGACTGTACTGTTGCGCGTGCATGCCGCGGTCGACTGGCGATGACGCGGGTCACCGGCCGGCGCCGGGCACCGTGCGCGTCGCGGCTATCGGATGGCGAACCACCACACGGCGGCGATCGCCGCGATCGCCAGCGCGACGACGCCGGAAATCTTCCACGCGCTCCACGGCGCCGCCCCGACCACCTCGCCCGTCTGACCGTTGACGAGGAAACGGTACACGCGGTCGCGATAGCGGTACGCGGCCACCCAGACCGGCAGCAGCACGTGCTTGAACCGCTCGTCGAAAAATTCGTTGCGCACGCGCAAGAATCGATACGTGTCGCCCGGCACGTCCCGGGCACAGCGCGCGCGCTGGCTGCTCTCCATCCGAGAGACGGCGAGGGCCCACGCATCGTTGAGGTCCACCGCGTACTCCTCCGCACGCCAGCCGGCCAGGTATTCGGCCCGATACGGTACGAGTTGGCGCGTGTCGAACGGCTCGAGCCGGTCCGCCAGCGCCTCGGGCAACCCGCGCGAGCCGCACACCAGCAGGTCGTCATAGCGATCCGTGCGCTCGCCGCGAGTCCACCGCCACCGAACCTTGCGAACGCGGCGCGTGCGGGTCACCCTCCGCCCGCCGGCATCCGTCGTCGTGTATCGCTCGGTATCCCAATAATAGGTGCCGGCCTGCGCGGTCCACTGCGAGTGGACCCGCGCATCGAACGCCCAATACGGCACGTAGACGCCCATCAACTCGACGGTCGACGCGCGGCGCGTGAGGTCGGACGGGCGGAACCACAGCCGCCCGAGCCACCGCGCAAACGCACCGATCGCCCTGTCGCGGTCGACCTGGAAAGGCACGAGTGACTCGGGGCGGATGGCCCGGCGGTTCGCGGTCTGGTCGAGCACCTGGGCCGATCCGCAGAAGTCGCACCGCGTCGCCGCCACGGTCCCCTCGTACGTGACGACCGCACCGCACTCGCCGCAACGCGCCGCGCGCCGGTCGACGCCCAGCCCCCGCTCGGCGACGGCGAGGCCGCTTTCGAGGTCGTATTCGACGATCGACTGATCGCCCTCGCCGTCTGTCGCCTGGATCTCCACCGTCGCGTCGCAGTGCGCGCACCGGAGCGCCTGCGATGCCGCGTCGAACGTCAGCTCTGCGTCACAGGTCGGACAGCGAAACGCCTCGGCGCGCGTGTCGGTGGGCGGCGTCTCCACGGCAACCTCGATGATATAGTGAGGCGAGGTCTGTGGGGTGCCCGTAGGATGATCGGTACGCAGCTCGGCTCCTACCGAATCGTGGCAGCGCTCGGCAAGGGCGGCATGGGCACCGTGTGGGAAGCGGAACACGAACTACTCGGCCGGCGCGTTGCCATCAAGATCCTCGACCGGCGGCACAGCGGCAACGAGACCGTGAAGGCTCGGTTCGTCAACGAAGCGCGCGCAGTGTCGCGCCTCAAGCACCCGAGCATCGTCGAGGTGTACGACTTCGGTCACGCGCCCGACGGTCGCGCGTACCTGGTGATGGAACGCCTTACCGGCGAGGGACTCGGCCACCGGCTCAAGCGCGGTCCACTGCCGCTGGACAGCGCGTTGGAGTTCGCCCGCCAGATCGCGAGCGCGCTGCACGTCGCGCACGAGCACGGCGTCGTTCACCGCGACTTGAAGCCGGACAACGTATTCATCGAACCGGACCCCGAGGTCGACATCGGCGAGCGCGCCAAGGTGCTCGACTTCGGCCTCGCCAAGCAAGTCGACGGCTCGACCGACGAGGACCTGACGCAGACGGGAGTCTTGCTCGGCACACCGGCCTATATGTCGCCCGAGCAGGCCGGCGGCCGACCGATCACGCGCCAGTCCGACATCTACAGCTTCGGCGTCATGCTCTACCGCATGATCACGGGTGCGCTGCCGTTCGACGTCACCGACGAACGCGAGATCCTCGGCGCCCACATGTTCGCCGAGCCGATTCCGCCGAGCCGGCGCGCGCCGAACGTCCCTGCCGCGCTCGAACACATCGTCATGCGGTGTCTCGCCAAGCGCCCGATCGATCGATTCGACGACTTGCGAGACGTCGCCTCTCGTCTCGGCGCGCTCGCGGCGCTGCGCCGCGCTGCCCCGCTGGCCGACTTCACCCCGGAGGTGACCGACGTGCTGCCCGCGCGCGGCGACACGTTGCTGCCGTTGCCGCCGCCGAACGAGACCGGACCGATTCCCGCGATGGACGAGGGCGAAGCGCAGCCGGCGACCGCTGTCGCGACCGCACGCGACGAGGCGGAGTTGGCCGACGCCGGCGCGCAGCCGGATGCGGACCGCCAGGGCGCGACAGCCCCATCCGCAGCCGCGGGGAGCGAAGCGGCAGCGGCGCCACACGGCGGCCGCCGGCGCGCGACGCGCCCGGATCGCCGCATCGCGGCCGGCGCCGTCGCCGCTGCGGTCGCCGCGTGGCGCGGCTGGGCCGCCATGGGCGCCGGCGACGGTACCGCGCCGGCGAGCGGCGCGGCCGGAGACCGACCGCAGCCGGCACCGGCCGCCCCTGGCGACATCTCGCGCGCGGCGGCGGCCGACGCGATGGGAGCGGCGCCGTCGACCGCCGCCGGCCGCGCGGCGGCACGGGAGCGCACGGCGGACCGCGAGCGCGCGGCGGCACGGGAGCGCACCGACCCGAAAGCGACCGGTCAGTCGCGGCCCGACGCCACCGTCGCCGCCGGCGCGGACGCGACGCCGGCTTCGCGCGAGCGCGCACTCCCGCGCGCCCAACGCGACCGCGGCGCGCCGCGCTCGCGCGCCCGCGGCGGCGGGGACCGGACCGACACCGACGGCCGCCGCAAGCCGCGGGCGTCGCGGTCGATGAACGGCCACCAATCGCCACGGCGACCGCGCGCAGACTCGGCTGCTCCGCGCGCAACGCCCAAGGCGTCGCCCGATGATCGCGCCGACTTCGAAAAGCCGGTGTTCTGACGGCGACGCCCGGCGGACTTTGCCCGGGCGCCCCGGGACGGGCGATACTCGGTGTGCCCGCATGCCCGTCGACAGGCTCACCGCGCGCGGTCGCCGCGCCGCTTCGCCGCGCCCGCCGGCGCGCGCGGCGGTCGTCGCCGGCGTGCTCGCCGTCGCGGTGTACGCACCGGCGCGCGCCCAGACGCGGCCGGCGGAGTACGAGGCCGCCTACCGGGAGGGAACGGCGCGGTTCGAGCGCGGCGACTACGCCGGGGCGCGCGAGCGGTTCGAGGCCGCATACGCGATCCACCCCGAGCCGCTGCTGCTCGTCAACATCGGCTCGACCTATCGCCGGGAGGGCGACCTCTCGCGCGCTCTCGAGTTCTACCGGAAGTTCCTCGCCGTCGCCGACCCCGACGATCCGTACCGCGACGAGGTCGCCGCCTTGGTCGGCGAACTCGAGGCCGAGGTCCGCTCCCGCGCCGGCGCGCCCCAACCTTTCCCGTCGCCGCCTGCGGACACACGCTCACCCGAACCGCGCCCGCCGCGTTCGCCGACCGCAACCGCGCGGCGCGCGCAAGCGGCCCCGCCGCCCAGCCGCTTTCGCGCGCTGCGCACCGCGGGTTGGATCGCCGCGGGCGTCGGCGCGCTCGCGGTCGGCGTCGCCGTCCATCAGGGCCTGCGCGCGCGGGAGATCGAACGGGACCTCGAAGGCGTGACCGGAGCGATGTGGACCGACGATCTCCAGGCCCGGTACGACGCCGGCCAGCGCGCCGAGGCCCGCGCGGTGATCTTCGGCATCGCCGGCGGCGTCGCCGCGGCCGCCGGCGCCGCGTTGTTGCTGTGGCCCGAGGGGGCTCGGACGACGCCGTCCGTGTCGGTGACGGCCGCGCCGGCAAATGGTCGCATCGGCGTCGCCGTCTCCGGTCGGTTCTGACCGGCCCGCGGCGGCGGCCGCCCAGGTCGACGTTGCGATCGGCAACGCCGCGACAGGTCGTCACTTTGGTTTACCGGCACCTTGGCGGAGTTGCGGCGGCACCAAACTTGAATGATGTATCGGTCGATGCGACCGGCTCGTATCCCCCCGATCGCCGTCGCCGCGGTCGCCATCGCCGCTCCCGCGTACGCTCTCGAGCAGCCGAACGGCGCGATCATCCCGGCCGACATGGGCTGCGACGGCGGCCGGCCGACGGGACTGCCGGCCGTGTTCGCGTGCGAGTGCGACGTCCCGGGCGTGTGCAACATCGGCGAGCCGTGCCCGGCGCCCGGGCAGTGCCCCGACGGAGTGTCGGCGACGTGCGAGACCACCCTGTGGCACGAGTTCAACGACAACACGTGCATCCCGTCGCACATGAGCGGCCTGCACTTTCGCGACGACGCCGCCACCACCCCCGAGACGTTCCAACCTACCTGCCCGCTCACATTCACGGTCGTGTCGCGCGGTACGGCGATCTTTGGAGACGCGTTCGGCTGGTACAACGTGACCGGCGACCGCCCCGATCCCGACGACCTGCACGTCATGCTCGACTGCGACGATCCGCCGGGCACGCAGGTCGTGTTGGACGTGCGGGCCGACCCGGCGTACGCCGGCGGCGACATCGGCTTCTTCCTGGTCACCCCCGAGGCCGGCGGCGCCTGCGCGAACGGCGACTGCTGCGCGACCGTCGCTCGCGCGCGCGCCGGCGAAGGCTACATCTACTACTCCGAGCGAGCGTTCAACCCGGACGCCGCAGGTGCGGACTCGTTCATCCACCTGCTCGTCTACGACAGCCGGGTGACCCCGCGCAAGTTCTACTTTGCCTGGGAAGATATTTTTGGTGGTAGCAACAACGACTTTACCGACCTCGTAACGAGCGTGCAGGGCGTCGAGTGCGCCGGCGGTGGCCGCGCGTGCGACACCGGCCAGCCAGGCGTGTGCGCGTTCGGCGTCACCGAGTGCAGCGGCGGAGTGCTCGATTGCCGCGCGCTCTACCCGCCTGGCGTCGAGGTATGCGACGGTCTCGACAACGACTGCGACGGCGCGGTCGACGACGACGCCACCTGTCCGAACGCCGACGAGGTGTGCGACAACGGCCGCTGTCTGCCCAACTGCGAGATCGTCCACGAGTTCGACTGCCCTCCGGGCACCGTGTGCGACGCGACCACGGGCCGCTGCCACGATCCGGCGTGCGCCGGCGTGACCTGCCCCGCCGACGAGGTGTGCCGCGATGGCGACTGCGTCGCGCCGTGCGACGGCATTCAATGCCCGGCGGGCACGACGTGCCGGTTCGGCGCGTGCGTCGACCCGTGCGCGGGCGTGACGTGCGCCGCCGGCGAGGTCTGTCGCGAGGGGATTTGCTTTCCCGACTGCACCCGGTGCGACGGCGTCCTGTGCGACGGCGACCTCGCGTGCGCAGCCGACACCGGCGAGTGCGTCGACCCGTCGTGCCCGGCCGGCTGCCCGCCCGGGACCGTGTGCGACGACGGCAACTGCGTCGACGCCTGCGAAGGCGCCGTGTGTCCCGCCGGCCAGACGTGCATCGACGGTGCCTGCCGCGACGACAGCGGCGGCGGCGGCGGCGGCAGCGGCGGCGGCGGCGATGGCGGCGGCAGCGGCGGCGGCGGCGATGGCGGCGGCGCGCCCGCGGGCGGTTGCGGCTGCGCGAAAGCCACACCCGACCCGCCGGCCGCGGCCTTGCTCGTGCTGTTCGGCCTGCGGCGGCGCCGTCGCTGACGGCCGGCGTCGCGGCCAAGTCGGTCAAGGCTCCGCGCCGAACACGCGGCGCGCCAGCAGCTCACGTGTGACCGGCACCGACACGTGCGCCTGCACCTGCTGCCACACGCCCGGCGTGTCGTCGCGGCGCTCGAACACGTACAGCCCGCGCAACCCGAACGCCACCGGCGCGTCGCCCGCGCGCGCGGTCACGGCCAGGTTGACCGCCACCCACGCGACGCGCTCGCTGCGCGCAAGCCCGACGTACATCCCATCCGGGCGAACGTTCGCGCCGTCACCGAACCAGCGCGCCACCGGCGGCGCGGCCGCCACGTCCGCGCCGTAGAACTCGTGCAGCGGTCCGGGGCCGACGACCACCGACGTCTCGTCGCGCGCCAGCTTTTGCGCCACGTAGCGAGGACTGCCGCGGAGCAGTCCGCCGAGTGCGCTCGCGATCTGGCGCCGCACGCCATCGGACCGCGCGATTTCCGTTCGAATGCGCGCCGGCCGCTGCAACTGGCCGTTCGCCGCCCAGCGCACGATCTCGCCGGGAGGCACGGCGTACGACACGTGCTGCGCCACGAGCGTCCACGTGTCGAGATAACGCTGATACACGGCGGTGAGCCGCAGCGGTATCGACGCAGTCCGTCCCTCGAACGGGTCGGGCGCACGACAGCTCACGTCGTCGAACACCCACGCGACCGAGCGGTCGCGAGAAAGGTGCATAAACAAGTTTTTCGACAGCACCTCGCGACACACATCGATGCGGAACACATCGAGCGGCGCGGCCGCCTTCGGGCCGATATACCGATCGCGGGGGCCGAGACCGAAAAACACGATCGGCACATCCTCGGCGACGTGGTCGGCGTACGCCTCGATGTTGCCGAGCGTGAGCTGGCTGTAGCCCTCGAGCACCGTCGCTTCGAGGTCGCGCAACAACGCGGCGTCGTCCGGCGCCGGCGTGCCGTTGTCGCCGGCGGCCGCTCGATGCGCCCCGGCCGGCACCTCGGCGCCGCCGCACGCGACGACCGCGGCACACGCGATGGCAACGCCGCACCGCCCCGTCATCGCGGCACGTCCTCCGGCCGATCCACGTCGGCCAGCACGCCCGGGTCGTCCACCGCCACGCGGTCGACGCGCCCCGGATCGGCGCGCACGACCGAGCGCGCGCCAGCTTCGGCCTCGGCACACGCGACCAGTTCGGCCCAGACCTCTCGGCGAAACCGGGCCGGGTGACCGCCGCGACCGCGGTAGACCGGCACCGCGATCGGTCGCGTCGACGCCGCCAGTCGTGCGACGGTGTCCGGCCGGACGAGCGGGCAGTCCACCGGCCACAGCAACGCGGCGGATGCGGACGTCGCCCCCAGCAGGTGCGCGAATCCGCACGCGACCGACGACGCCATTCCCCGCTCCGGCCGCGGGTTGACGACGACGTCGCAGCCGGCGCGCTCCGCCTCTCGCGCCACCGCGTCGCAAAACGGCTCGCCGGCGACGACCGCGATGTCGCCCGCGCCGGCAGCGCGCGCGCACGCGACGATCGCGGCCAGGAACGTGTCCCCCGCGGGCGTCGGCAGCAGGGCCTTGGCCACGCCGCCGAGTCGGCGCCCCGCCCCCGCGGCGAGTATGACCGCGGCCATCGTCACCGCCGGCGCTCGCGGATCAGCTCGGCCACGATCGCCACCGCGATCTCCTCGGGCGTCTCGGCGCCGATCGCGAGCCCGACCGGCGCGTGCAGGCGCGCCCATCGAGCGTCGTCGACCAACCCCTTGGCGTCGAGCCGCGCGCGAAATCGCTCGACCTTGCGGCGGCTGCCGATCAGGCCGATGTACGCGAGCGCGTCGTTGCCGATCAGCCTCTCGAGCACGCGCTGGTCGATCGCGTGATCGCGGGTGACGATGACCGCGTAGTCGCCGTCGCCGAGCGGCCCGATGGCGCGCTCGACGTCCGCCGGATCGAACGAGTCCACCCACGCGCTCGCCCACGCGGGCGGCGACGGGACGTCGACCACCTCGCCGTCGTCGCACACGACGACCTCGAAACCGACGCCGTGCGCGAGCGGCCCGATGGCGCGCGCGACGTGGCCGGCGCCGAACAACACCAGGCGATCCGGCGGCCGCACCGGCTCGACGAATTCGTCGCCGTCGACCCGCGGCCGGCGCACGCCGGTCGGCGCGCGCACGCGCTTGGGCGCGCCATCCAGCGGTGTGACGAGTTCGCACGGGACCCGGTCATCCAGCGCGCGCGCCACCGCGACCAGCGCATCGCGACTCGCCGCGGCCGGCTCGACCCAAAGGTCCATCGAGCCGCCGCAGCACATCGCGAGGTCGCGAACCAGGTGGCGCGTGAGCCGCTGCGCCGGCTCGCCGGCGTGCACCCGCATCGCCGCGTCGATCGCGTCTTTCTCGATCCGCCCGCCGCCGATCGTCCCGGCGATCGAACCGTCGGCGCGCACGAGCATGTGCGCTCCCGCGTGGCGCGGCGTGGACCCCCGCGCGTCGATCACCGTCACGAGCACGGGCGCCTCGCCAGCCGCGAGCATCCGTTGGGCGGCGCGCCACACGTCCATCGTTTCCTAGCCTAATCGAAACCGCGGCGCGGGGTGAGCGCCGGGCGCGGCGGCCGACCGGCGCACGGCAATCGCCCGTTTTGGCGTTGTCGAATCCACCGTTTCGCCCTACAGTCCGCTGGCCGTCGGGGGCCGTCGGGCATCGGAGGCTGGCCATGCTCAAGATCGTGACGACCAACAACGTGGAGGTGTTCCGCCACTTGGGGACCGGGCCGTTCCAGCGCATGGAGTTGTCGCACGAGGTGGCGAGCAACTTCGACGAGGCGCTCACGCGCGTGGCCGCGACGAAGCCGGACATCGCCATCGTCGACGCTGAGCTCGCCGGCGGCAGCGGCTACGACCTGTGCCGCCGCATCAAAAACGATCCGGCGCTCGAGCGGGTCCACGTCATGATCGTACTGCCGTCGGTCATCTCGCGAGCCGCGCTCGAGCGGCTCGACGCGTCCGGTTGCGACGACGTGCTCGCCGTGCCGATCCACGCGGACGACTTCTACCACCACATCGCGCAGATTGCCGGGCTGCCGGTGCGGCGCGACCGCCGCATGGGGGTCGGCCTCGAAATCCGCGTGCGAGGGACCGACACGGCGCTGTCCGGCACCGTCGACAACATCTCGGCCAGCGGCGCGGGCGTCGTGGTCGACGGCCCGCTCACCTCCGGGCAGGAGGTCGTCGCCCGGTTGCTGCACGACGGCAACGTCTACCCGGACATCGACGCGACCGTCCAATGGGCGCGGCCCGACGCCCGCGATCCGGCGAAGACCGCGGCCGGACTCGAGTTCGCAGCGCTGCCGATGAAGACCCGCCTGTTGCTCGAACGGCTGTGTCTGTACGACGCCGTGGACAACCCGGACGGCAGCGTGACGGTGTCGCTGTACGGCGATTTCACCGAAATCACCGACTTCTCGGCGCTGTCGAGCCGGCTGCGCGACGTCGACGACATCGACTTCTATCTGCGCGAGGTGCGCTACATCAGCTCGGCCGGCGTCCGCGCGTGGTGCGACTTCTTGGCCAAGCTCAAGGGCAAGCGCTACTCGTTCCGCCACTGCTCGCTGGCGTTCGCGTCGCAGGCGGCGATGGTGCCGATGGCGGTTGGCGACGGCCGCATCGTGTCGGTCGAAGCGCCGTATCGCTGCGAGCGCTGCGACCGCGACGACCTGCGGCTGCTCGAGCGCGGCGCGCTGCTCGTCGAGGAGAACCGCATCGTGCCGCCCGTGCTGGCGTGCCGCGTATGCGGCGACGACCTCGAGTTCGACGACGTGCCGGAGCGCTACTTCGCGTTCCTGCGGCGCGATGCGTAGCGCGCCGCCGCGTTGCGAGCGATCGCGTCGGCGACCTCGACGAAGCCGGCGCCCTCGGCCGCGTCCGTGACGTAGCGCGGCCGGTGCTCTAGTTGGCCCCACACGTCAGCGACGTTCGCGACGCCGACCGTGTGCGGAAAGCCGCCGAACATCGGCGCGTCGTTGAGCGCGTCGCCGACGTACAGCACGTCCGACGGATCGATTCCGCCGACGAGCGCGCGCGCCGCGGTGAGCTTGTCGATGCCCGCCGGACCGACGTTGACGTGGACGGACGACCGTGACGCGGCGAACCCGGCCGCGCGCAGCGCCGCCGCGAGGCGATCGGCGGCCGCGACCTCCAGATGGACCTGCTCGTTCCAATCGACCGCGACGTCGATTTCCCGGTAGCGCTGGTCGGCCGCGAGCCGAGCGCCGGGAGCACACCGCGCGATCGCGTCCTCCACCGCGGCGAACAGCGCCGCGCGCACCGCATCGCGCCGGTCGTCGGGCACTGCGCACGTCCGCACGATGTCGCCGCCGGCTGCCCGCGCGAACGTGACCGCGCCGTTTTCCGCGACGACCGCGTGCAATGGCAACAACCGCGCGAGCGCGTCGCCCCACGCCGCCGGCCGCCCGGTGACGACCGCGACGCGCACCCCGCAGGCCGCGACCCGTTCGACCGCCGCGACCGCCGCGGCGGTCAGCGCGCCGCGGGTCGTGAGCGTGCCGTCGAGGTCGGTGAGCAGCCAGCGTGGAACGCGGCGGTAGCGGGCGAGCGGGGCGGCGGATACCGGCGGCACGCCCCTTTATGCCACGCCCGCGGCCGCACCGCGCGGGCCGCGGCGTCACGGGACCACGGCCAGCGCGACGCCGCCCGCGCGCGCCTGCGAGGGCGGCGCCGCGCGGCCCGCGAGCGACCGGGCGCGCTCGCGGGCGAGCCACGCCTCGAGATCGCGCTGGTTGAGCCGGACGATGCCGCCGACCTTGAACACGGGCAGCGGGTCGTCGGTTCGGCGCGCCATGTAGCGGCACCACCTCTCCGAGCGCCCGAGCGCAAACGCAATGGCCTTCCAGGTCTCGACAAACGGTTCCATGGGTTCTCCTGTGTCCTGCCAGCGAGCGATGCCGGTCCCGATTGCGAAGGCCGTGCCGAAGGGTCCGACCTTCGCAACTCGTTGCAATCCGGTAGTGGACGCTCCGGCGTGTCAACGATCCGCCGGCCGTCCCGTCAAAACCTGGACAGGCCGCGCGGCCGCGGTCGCCGCCGCCACTCGCTCGCCG
>RFGE01000043.1 GCA_003696105.1 Deltaproteobacteria bacterium
ACACCTCGCGGGAAGGAACGGACCATGGACCTCGCTCAGATTCGCGACATCTTGGGAACCGACGCGGCCGTGCTCGATCACCAGTGCCGCACGATCCCCGCCGATTCGCTCCACCTGCCGGGGCCGGACTTCGTCGACCGCATCCACGGCGTGTCCGACCGGCCCGTGCCGGTGCTCGCGAGTCTGCAGCGCATGTTCGACACCGGCCGGCTCGCCGGCACCGGCTACCTGTCGATCCTGCCGGTCGACCAGGGCATCGAACACTCCGCCGGCGCGTCGTTCGCGCCCAACCCGGCGATGTTCGACCCCGAAGCCATCGTCCGCCTCGCGATCGAGGGCGGCTGCAACGCGGTCGCGTCGACGTTCGGCGTGCTCGGCGCGGTCGCGCGCAAGTACGCCCACAAGATCCCGTTCATCGTCAAGATCAACCACAACGAGCTGCTGTCGTACCCCAACCAGTACGACCAGACGATGTTCGGCAGCGTCGCGCAGGCGTTCGAGATGGGCGCCGCCGGCATCGGTGCGACGATCTACTGGGGCAGCGCCGAGTCGCGCCGCCAGTTGCAGGAGGTGAGCGAGGCGTTCCAGCAGGCGCACGAACTCGGCATGTTCACGGTGCTGTGGTGCTACCTGCGCAACTCAGCGTTCAAGACGAAGGCCGGCGACATGCACACCGCCGCGGACCTCACCGGCCAGGCCAACCACCTCGGCGTCACGCTCCAGGCCGACATCATCAAACAGAAGCTTCCGGAGACCAACGGCGGCTACCGGAACCCCGACTTGCCGAAGTTCGGCAAGACCCACGACAAGGTCTACACCGAGCTGACGTCCGACCACCCGATCGACCTCACGCGCTATCAGGTCGCGTGCTGCTACATGGGCCGCGCCGGGTTGATCAACAGCGGCGGCGCGTCGGGCGACAACGACCTGCACGACGCGGTGCTCACCGCGGTCATCAACAAGCGGGCGGGTGGCATGGGCCTCATCAGCGGCCGCAAGGCGTTCCAAAAGCCGATGGCCGAGGGCATCAAGCTGCTCCACGCGATCCAAGACGTCTACCTGTGCAAGGACATCACGGTCGCGTGACGGCGCGACCGGCGTCGGCGGATCGGGCGACCGGGCGCGCGATGCGAAGCCGCGCGCGCGTCGCGGGTGCCGGGGCGTGCGCCCTGGCGTGGGCGGCGGTCGCGTGCAGCGCGGCCCCCGCGCCGCGTCCAGCGCCGGCCCCCGCGGCCGCCGCACCGGATGCGGGCGCGGGCGTCGCGTCGTCGCGGGATGCGGGCGCGGGCGTCGCAGCGTCGCCGGATGCGGGCGCGGGCGTCACCGCGTCGCCGGCGCCGGACGCGGCCGTCGACGCGGCGCCGAGCCCCTGCATCGTCGTCCCCGCCGAACGAGCCGCATGTGAGGCGCGCGGCTCGGGGTTTTCGTACGGCCCGCAGCCGTGGATCTATTGCCGTGGCGTCGCACCGCGCCCGAACGAACGGCGCGAGTGGATCGAGAGCCAACGCCTTCGTCCATGTAGCTGCAACGATCTGCGCGCGATCCATGCCCGGCGCGAGCGATGCTCGCGGATCCCGTGACGCCGAGTCGCGGCCGGTGTTGCGCGGCCCCGCCACCGCGGTAGGGCATCGCCCCACACGCGATGGCACAATTCGGCGCGCGCGGGCGATTCGTCGGGCGCCGCGCTGGCGTTGGTCACGCGCGAACCGGTACACTGACGTCAAGCGTGCGACTGGGGGAACTGCTCATCGCCGAGCGCGTCGTGACGGCCGAGCAGGTGGACGAAGCCCTGCGCGCTCAAGTCCTGTACGGCGGCCGGATCGGCACGAATCTGATCGAACTCGGCCACGCGGCGATCGACGCGATCGCCGACGCCCTCGGCCGCCAGCACGCCCTGGCGGCCGCCTACAGCCACCACTTCGAAAGCGCGGACCGGAAGCTGCAGCGGCGCATCGCGCCCGCAGCCGCGGCCGAGCACGCCGCGATCCCGCTCCGCGAGGAAGTACCCGGCGTCGTCGCGGTCGCGTTCCTCGACCCGCCGCCGCCCGAATCGCTGCGCGCCCTGTCGTCCGCGCTCGGCGCGGAGATCGTGCCGGTCATCGCCCCGGAGCTGCGGCTGCGCTACCAGCTCGAACTCGTCTACGGCATCCCGCGCCCGACCCGGTTCGTGCGCCCGCAGCCGCGCGCGGCAGCGCCCACCGGTCAGCCCGCGCCGGATCCGCCGCGCCGCTATCTGCGCACGCTCAGCGACGCCGAGCCGGACCGCCCGGCCGGCACCCTCGGGCGCCTTGCGCTGCGCCAGCGCGCGGTCGCCCGCGACGCGCCGTCGGCGCCAGCCGAGGCCGAGCAGGTCGACGCCGCGGCCGATCCGGACGCCGCGATCCGCGGCATCCGCCGCGCGACCGACCGCGACCGGGTCGTCGACCTGCTCATCAGTTGCATGCGCGACGGCTTCGGCCGCCAGTTGGGCGTCGGCCTCGTGCTGCTCGCGCGCGGCGACGTCGCGTTCGGCTGGCGCGGGTTTTCCGACCACGCCGGTGACGACGTCGTGGCGAGCATCGCGATCCCGCTGGACGAGCCGTCGGTGCTCCAACTCGCGCACCGCACGGGCGTGCTCGTGTGCGGCCGTCCACCGCCGGCCGGCGCGCGCATCGACGAACGCCTGTGGCACCTGCTCGGCAGCGGCCGGCCGGCCGAGTGCGTGGTCGCGCCCGTCAAGATCCAGGACAAGGTCGCGTGCCTGCTGTACGCCCACGCGCGCAACCTCGGGCCGCTCGACGACGACGTGGCCCACGACATCGGCCGCCTCGCCGAGGCGACCGGCCGCGCGTTCGTGCGCCTGATCCGCAGCTTTGCCCGGTGACCGAGGCCGCGCTTGACGCGACGCGCTCGGTTCGCTACTCACTGGACGTGAGCGACCGCGAAGACCGCCCCATCCGCAAGCACCGCCACGACGGCCCCGACGTCGCGCACGCCGCCCACAGCCAGGCGCGCACGACCCGCGCGCTACAGCTGTTGCTCGGCGCGTGCATCGTGCTCACCGGCGCGCTCGTGATCTACGCGGTCTTGTCCGCCAACCTCGACCTGCCGGCGACCCACTGAAGCGACCGCCGCAGGGCGCCGAGCGCGTCGTCGAGCGCTGCGAGCCGCCGCTCGATCTCGTCGTCGGCCGCGAGCGCTGCCAGTTCGCCGGCCGTCGCATCCGCCTCGAGCAGCCGATGCAACCGGACCAGATACGCCTCGATTCCCGCCGCCGCCAGCGCCGACTCGCGCAAATCGTCGGCGACGAGCAACATCCGATCGCGCGCCCGCGCGCGCGCATCGGCCGGCAGATCGCGCGGCGGCGGCGGCGCCTGGGCTCCGATCAGGCGGTCGCGGGCGCGGCGGCCTTGCCCTGTCCTTTCGGCCTCGCGGATGTCAGACTGTCGGCGCATCGTCCTTCGAGGATCGGGGGCAGGCCGGCAGTGCGCAAGTTTTCCACCATCGAGCGGCCGCGGAGGTCGGGCGGATGATTCCCGACGACGCGCGCGACGAAATCCGCCGCAAGGCCGACATCGTCGCCGTCATCGGCCAGCACGTGAAGCTGCGCAAGGCGGGCGTCAACCACGTGGGTTTGTGCCCGTTCCACGACGAGAAGACGCCGTCGTTCAGCGTGAACGGTGAAAAGGGCGTGTACTACTGCTTCGGCTGCGGCAAAAAGGGCGACGTGTTCTCGTTCGTCATGGAGTTCGAGGGCAAGAGCTTCGTCGAGGCGGCGCAGGCGCTCGCCGAGCGGTTCGGCGTTGCGCTTCAGGAGGTCGCCGACTCCCCGGCGCGACGCCGCGAGCGCAGCGACAAAGCGCTGCTGTACGATCTCAATCGCCTCGCCGCGCGGTTCTTCCGCGATCGGCTCACGGACCCGCAGGACGGCCAGCGCGCCCGCGCATACCTCGAAGCCCGCGGAATCGCCCCCGAGGTCGCGACGCGGTTCGGCCTCGGGTATGCCCCGGCGTCCTGGGACGCGTTCGCGTCCGTACTGCGCGCGCGCGGCGTGCCCGAGCGGCTGGCGCTGGCGGCGGGACTCGTCAAGCGGCGTCGCACCGGCGACGGCGTGTACGACGCGTTTCGCGATCGGATCATGTGCCCGATTGTCTTGCCGGGGGGCGAAGTGTGCGGGTTCTCGGGCCGCGCACTCGAGTCGGGCGACGACGCCGGCCCCAAGTACATCAATTCGCCGGAGAGCCCGGTCTACAAAAAATCCAAGCTGTTGTTCGGGCTCCACCGCGCGCGCGAGGCCTTCCGCGCGACCCGGCGCGCGCTCGTCGTCGAGGGCAACTTCGACGTGATCGTGTTGCACCAATACGGCTTCGAGGAGGCGGTCGCGCCCTTGGGGACAGCCCTCACCGACGCGCAGGTCGACACCCTCCGCCGGCTGGTCGACGAGGTCGTCCTCGTCTACGACGGCGACCGAGCCGGCCGCGCCGCAACGCTCAAGGCGCTGAAATTACTGGTCGCAGCCGGGGTCACCACCCGGATCGCGCGCATCCCGCTCGGAGAAGACCCGGATTCGCTGGTGCGCGCCGACCCGGCCGCTTTCCGCCAGATCATCGACCGCGCGCAGTACGGCGTCGAGTACTTCGTACACGAGGTGTGGGCGGCGACCCAGTGGGCGTCGGCGGACAGCCGGGCCCAGGCGGTCGCGGAAGCCGCGGAGGTCATCGGAGCGGTACCGGACGAGACCCGCCGCAACCTGCTCGTCGGCGAACTGGCTGCCGCGACCGGGGTCGACGACCGGGTCGTCCGGCGCGCCCTCACGGCGGCGCACCGCGGCAATGCGGCCCAAGCTGCTGAAATCGCGAAGCCGCGGCGCTCGGCTCACCGCCCGGTGCCCGCCGCAGAACTTGAAATCATTGCGATCCTGGCCGACCATCCCACACTTCTCGGTACGGCCGAACAACTCGGCGTGTTTTCTCTCTTGACGGACCCGACGCTTCGCGACATGTATTCCGCCCAACGCAAAGGACAGCCCATCTTGGCCGCGTTGCCGGAGGACGGGGATCCTCGCGTCGCGCGCCAGGTGTTGTCGGGAGCGTACGCATCCTTGAAGAACCCGGAGTCCACGTTGCGCGCGGCGGTTCGCAGGCTCGAGCAGTGTCGCATCGACAGCGAGTTGCGCCGCCTGCAGCAACGCGCGATCGAGGCGGGACGGCGCGGCGACGTCGACCTCCAGCGCAAGCTGGTGAGCGAAATCTACACCCTCAAACATCGCAACGAGTCGAAAGCGGTCGAGTAACCATGGCGAAAACCACGAAGTCGTCCAACGCGTCCAAGTCCACGTCGAAGGCCACCCACTCCGCGAAATCGACGAAGTCGACGAAATCGACGAAGTCGGCGAAGGCGCCGAAGGCGACGGGCCGCGCCAAGGCGTCCGCGGCCGCGGCCACCCGCCACAAGGAATCGGCGAAGAAGACGTCGACCAAAGCGAAGGCGAACGCCAAGGCGGGGCCCGCCGAGCCGGCCGACGACGGCGACGACCTGAACCTCGCACCGGCTCCGGCCGCCCCGACGCGGAGCAAGCGGTCCAAGAAGCGAGCGCCGACCGCCGCGCGCAGCGCCCCACTGGCCGCCGACGGCGACGATCCGCTGCTGGACGACGAGGACGACGCCGGCATCGACATCGACGACGACGCGGACGTGGTCAAGGCGCGCCAGACGCTCATCGATCTCGGGCGCAAGAAGGGCTTTCTCACCTACGACGAACTCAACGAGCACATGCCCGCCAGCGTCACCTCGTCTGACGAAATCGACGAGTGGTTGTCGGCGCTCAGCGAGGAGGGCATCGACATCGTCGACTCGGCCGACGCTGCCAAGGTCGAGCGCGTCAAGAACAAGAAGGCCAAGGCGTCGCTCACCGACGTCGAGGAGGACGACGACGGCGACGACGACGACTCGTCCTACTCGCGAAGCAGCGACCCGGTTCGGATGTATTTGCGCAAGATGGGGTCGGTCTCGCTACTCACGCGCGAAGGCGAGGTCGAGATCGCGAAGCGCATCGAGGAGGGCGAACGACGTGTGCTGCAATCGGTGCTGCAATCGCCGATCGCAGTCGAGGAGTTGCTCGATATCGGCGAACAGCTCAAGAAGGGCCGGCTCCGCGTCAAGGACGTCGTCAAGGATGTCGACGAGGACGACGCCGACTTCGACGAGGCGTGGCACACCGAGCGCGTCATCAAGGTCATTGAAAAGGTGCGGCGCGCCCATCGCGAGATCGACAAGCTTCAGGAAAAGCTGTCCGAGCGAGGGCTCAGCGAAGTCAAGAAGAAGAAGCTGCGCGACCAGATCGAGGCGCAACGCGCCGCTGCCTTCGACGAGATCTCGACGTTGAGATTGCAAAAGTCGAAGGTCGACAAGATCGTCGCGCGACTCAAGGCGTTCATCGCGCGCATCGACAAGCACGAGAGCGAAATCCGCGGCGCCGAGAACCGCGCCGGCATGCCGGCCAAGGAGCTGCGCAAGGTGCTGCGCGAGATGCGCTCGTCGCCCGAGCGCCAGGCCGAACTCGAGCGAC
>RFGE01000044.1 GCA_003696105.1 Deltaproteobacteria bacterium
GCCGGTCAGCGGCGGTCCAGGGCGATCGCTTCCCATGGATCGAACCGGTCGGGGGCGTCGGGACCGACGACCAGCACGTCGTCGCGGATCAGCGGCACATAGCCGTCGGCTGCAACGAGCACCGTGTAGCTCGCCCCGCGCGGCACGCGGTGCATCGTGCTGAACTGGCCGCGCTCGTCGGCCTGCCCGAACGTGAGAGCCTGCTGTTCGAGCCGCTTCGGGTCGAGATCGCCGGTGCGGATCCCTGGCTTGAATACGATCATGAAGGCGCCCGCGATCGGTCGTCCGTTGGCGGCGTCGACCACCCGGCCGACGACGACGACGCCCTCGCTGCGACCGGGCTGAAACCCACTGCGGCGCGGCGCGGGCGGCGGGCTCGGCTCCGGTCGTCCGCCGTCGGCCGGCCCGGCGGGCGACGGTGCCTCCTGGGCGGGCGCCGGATTCGGCTCCTCCTGGGCTTCGTTTGCCGGCGCGGCCGGCGCGGCTTCCTCGGGCCGGCTCGGGCCGGGGCCATCCGCGACGCGCTGGCGACGGGGGGTCCATCCGCGCCGGGCGATCGCGATCAACGGTTCGGCGTGCTCGATGGGCCGGATGAGCCCGACGTTGCCGGCGGTGGCGACGACGCCGCCGAAGTCTTGCGTCTCGAGGTGGAACGCGGTCGGCACGCCGATGTACTCCCCGTCCTCGTTGATCGCGGTGCCGCCGGAGTTGCCGTGCGCGACCTGCGCGTCCGTCTTGATGAAGGCGCGACCGGCGCCGCCCCTGGGCCCCTGCCAGCCCGACAGCTCGCCGGACGTGACGTGGATGGTGCCGCCGCCGACGCCGGGGTAACCGAGGATCGTGAGCTGTTCGCCGGGTACGAGTTGGCGCGAGTCGCCGATGCGGATCGCGGGCCAGCCGGCCGGCGACAGCGGCCGGCCGCTCATGTCGACTCGGCACTTGATGAGGGCGAGATCGAGTTCGGGATCGAGCACGCCCTCCGCCGGGACGCCCCCGCAGACCAGCTCGGGCTCTCGGTCGGGCGCCCGGAACCGGCCCACGACGAACGCATCGAACAGCCGGCCCTCCTTGGCGTTGTTGAGCACGTGGTAGTTCGTGATGATCGAGCCGTCCTCGGTGATGATGGTGCCGGAGCCGGTCTGGACCGGCACGAGCTGGTCGCCGCGAACCTCGACGGAGATGATGTACACGACCGACGGCATCACCTGTTGGAGGATGCGCCGGGCGCGTTCGTCCGCGCCGCCGGTCAAGGGCAGGGCGAGCGCGGCGACGACCGCGAGCGCGAGGGCCACGCGGCGCAGCGGGTCGGGACGAGTAGCGCGAGTCGTCATGGCTGACCTCCGGGGCCGAGACGGAGCGTCGACAGCGCGACGCGTTCGAGGTAGCGGGCCTGCTCCGGTGTGCCGTGGGCTGTGACGACGTACAGCCGGTCGCCATTCACGGCCGCATATTCGATGCCGGTGGCGATCTGCGGCGCCGCCCACTCGGTCGGTTTCACGGCGTAGCGGAACTCGCTGCGCAGCCACTGCGTGCCGCCGAGTTCGACGGTTCGGCTGTCCGCGACCCACACCATGTCGCCGTAGCGGGCGGCGCGCTCGGCCTGGAGCACGACGCCGAGCCCGCGGAACGCCGGGCGCGGGGCGATGCGCACCTCGAACGCCATCAGCGGACCGTCCGGCGACGACCACCGCTGGTGGAATGCGGGGGCGTGCGGGCCGCCGTCACCCCCGTCGGCCAGGCGCGCCAGCGGGGACGCGGCCGGCGGCACCGGCGCCGGCGGCAGCAGGCCGCCCGGCCGTCGCACGCTCAGCCCGTCGCGGGAAAACTCGATGAGGTCCGGCTCGACGAGGCGGGCGTGGGCGGCGGCTCCGGCGGCGAACAACACCGCCGCGGCGGCGACGACGATCAGGTCGTGCCGGTGCCAGATCGACGGCGGCCGTTCAGCGGCACTCGGGGCGTTGCGCTCGGTCATCGCGCGGCCTCCGCATCGGCGAGAGCGTGCGGCGAGGACGCCAGGTGGCGGCGCATCAGCACGGACGTCACGAAAAACACGGCGGCCGCGAAGCCGGCCGCGTACGCGACTGCACGCCACGGTTGTACCTGCAGCCCCGCTGGCTTCACCGCGGTCTCGAGGAGGCGAAACTGGCCGTTGAGCACGGCGGCGACGACCAATCCGGCGAGGAGAACGAGGCCGCGGCGCGTCGGATCGGCGGGCGAGAATTTCGCTCGGCCGAGCGCGTAGCCGAGCACACCGGCGAAGCAGGCGTGGGCGAGGGTCACCACGACCGCGTTGGCGGCGCCGGCACTGAGGTACACGCTGCCGTCGAGGCCTTGCAGATATTTGTAGTTGACGTACGTCGCGAAGCCGATGCCGCAGGCCGTCATGTAGATGATGCCGTCCATCGGCTCGTCGAACTCGGCCGAGCGGTAGATGCTGTAGCGCACGACGCCGTACTTGAGCGCCTCCTGCGCGAGCCCCACCACCGCGATGCTCCACACCACGTTCGCCGCCGACCAGGGCGGCAGCGTGCTGGTGGACGCGTCCGGGGCGGCCAGGTCGACGAAAAAGCCTGAGACCGGCGCCGCGAAGAACGCTCCGGCGAGATACAGCGCGAACACGTAGTGCTTCGGCTCCGGTTCGTGGCGATCCTGCAGGTAGAAGTAGACGAGCCACAGCAGGCCGGGGATGGCGGCCATGACGATGGCGATCGGTTTGGATACGGCGACGGGGCCGTCGATGCCGAGGATGCGCTCAGCCGCGTACGCGGCCGCGACGAACGACACCAGCCCGACCACCAACAAGACTTCCGTTGCGGCGACAGTGCGAGCGCGGGTCATATGCGGTCGATAGTACCGAATCGACGGCACCGCGACACGCGCGCGACCCACCGGCCGCGCGGCGGCCAATCGCCGGCGACGCGCGGTCGCGCGCGGGAATTTGCCGTGCGGCGCGGTTGTGCGCATGCCGTGCGGCGTCTTACAGTTGGCGTGCTCATGCCGGGGTCCAAGAGTTCCATGTCGCTGGCGCAGGCGGCGCAGTACCTCCAGATGGGCGAGAAGACGCTGCTCAAACTCGCCAGCAACGACCAGATTCCGGCGTCGCGATCGGGGCGCAACTGGGTGTTCGACCGGCGCGCGCTCGACGAGTGGTTGGAGCGCCAGCGCGCGTCCGACGACCGGGCCGCGGACGGGATGCTGATGCCGCTGGCGGACCTGCTGCCCGACGAGGCGATCATCCCGGACCTGAGGGCGACCGACGCGCTGGGCGTCATCGAGGAGGTGGCGGCGCGCGCCTATTCGCAGGGCTGGCTCAAGAACAAGCCGTGGTTCATCGGCGCGCTCATCGACCGCGAAGCGCTCGCGTCGACCGCGATGGAGGGCGGGGTCGCGTTCCTGCACACGCGCCAGCGCGACCACGGCAAGATCGCGCGGCCGTTCATCGTGGTCGGCCGGTCGTATCGCGGCGTCGAGTTCGGTGCGCCCGACGGCAAGCCCACGTACCTGTTCTTCTTGCTCGGGCTCACATCCGATCGGATTCACCTGCCGATCCTCGGACGGCTGGCGCGCATCATGAAGGATCCCAAGACTGTGTCGCGGTTGCGGTCGACGCCGTCGGCGACGGTGATGCGCAACGTGCTGCTCAAGGAGGACGCCAAGGCGGTGCGGGGCGGCCTCGCGCCGGTCGTCTTCCCGGACCGGCCCCAGCTCAATCTCGAGATTCGCAAGCGCGCGATCATGCGCGTCGCGATGCGGAAGGCCGAGGAGGCCAAGGCGGCGGGCAAGGGAGCCAAGGGGACCCGGGGCAAGGCGGGGAAGGCGAAGACGGCGGCGGGCAAGACCGCGTCGAAGGCGGCGGCGTCGAAGGCGAAGACTGCGGCGGGCAAGACCGCGTCGAAGGCGAAGGCGGCGGCGTCGAAGGCGGCCGCGTCGAAGGCGAAGACCGCGGCGGGCAAGACCGCGGCCGGCAAGGCGGCATCGAAGGCGGCCGCGTCGAAGGCGAAGGCCGCGTCGAAGACCGCGGCCGCGTCGAAGGCGAAGACCGCGTCGAAGGCGAAGGCGGCGTCGAAGGCGAAGACCGCGTCGAAGGCGAAGACCGCGTCGAAGGCGAAGACCGCGTCGAAGGCGAAGGCCGCGTCGAAGGCGAAGACCGCGTCGAAGGCGAAGGCCGCGTCGAAGGCGAAGAC
>RFGE01000045.1 GCA_003696105.1 Deltaproteobacteria bacterium
CGTCCGTGCCGGGCAGGCGCGCCGGCGCGCGGCGGACCGCCGCCGACCGGCGAGCCGCGGTGATCGCTGCGGCGCCCGATCCGCCGCCGGAAACGCGCGCCGGCCGGCGGCGCGCGTCACACTCCCGTCGCGGTCGGGGCGGGCGGGTCGCTACTTGACCCGGTAGCCGAGTTCGCCGATTCGGCGCCGGGCTGCGTCCGCCGCGTCCTCGTGCCCGGGAGCCACCGCGACTCGCACGCGGCCCAACTCGGCGCTCGCCTCGACGGCCGCGACTCCGTCGATCGCGCCGACGTTGGCGATGATGCGTCGCTCGCAGCCGCCGCATGACATGCCCTCGACGTCGAACGCGATCCAGTGGGCGTCCGCCGGGACCGGGCGGCGCGTGACCGCGGCGGCCTCGTCGTCCCACTGGTTGCAGCCGCCCGCGTGCTCGTCGGCCGCGTGCTCGCACGAATAGCCGTCCTCGTCGAACTGGCCGTCGCCGTGCGCGGCACCGCCGGCGCAGCTTTTTCCGTCGGCGCTCGAGCCCGCGGCGGCGAGCGTCGCCGGCCGAGGCGGCGACGGATCCCGCGCGGCGGGCTTGTCTTCGGTGCGGATACAACCAATGGATGCAACCGCGAGCGGCAGGGCAAATGCGAACGAACGGCGAATGAACGAATGCACGGGGAACCTCCTGTCGAGCCGACGCGGCGGCTGGCCGGCGTGTGGAGCGGCTAACCGATCCACGATGCGAGGCATACCATGATCGCGGCGCCCAGCGCGCCGGCGGCGACATCGTCGAGCACGACGCCGGCCCCGCCGCCCACCTGGCGGTCGATCCAGCGCACCGGCGGCGGTTTGACGATGTCGAGGACGCGGAACACCAGGAAGCCCGCGGCGAGCAGCCACCAGTCCGACCGGTCGACGAGCGCGACCGTCACGAAATAGCCCGCGACCTCGTCGATGACGATGCGGCCGCTGTCGTGGGTGCCCCACGCGGCGTCCGCACGGCCCGCCGCCCAGATGCCGCCGGCCACGACGGCCGCAATGAGCGCGGCAAACGCCCACGCCGGCAGCCCGGCCGCGAGGTACGCCAGCGGCGCGGCGACCGCCGTACCGGCGGTGCCCGGCGCGATCGGCGAGTACCCCGCACCGACGACCGTGGCCACGAGCTTTGCGAGCCAGGTCACCGGAACCTCCGCGGTGCAGGCCGCAGCGCCGGCGGTTTCGGCGCGTGCGACCCGCGGGGGCGCGATGGGATGGCAATCTGCGGCACGGTTTTCGCTTGGCGAGTGACGACACGCGATGATACAGAGTCGTACCGTTCGAGCCAGGCTCTCCGGTGGAATTGTTCGTCGACAATCAGTATGCGGTGTTGATCCCGGCCCTCGTGCCGCTGGCGTATCTCGTCGGCGGGCTCGTGGTGTTCGCGGTGCTGTGCGCCGTCGGCCGGCGGCCGAGCGCGCCCCAGCACAAGGAAACGGAGCAGCTGGGCACGCTGTCGGTGTACTTGCACTGGATGCTGCGGCCGGCAGAGCGGTTCGCCGTGCGCGCGCGCGTATCGCCCAACGCGATGACCTGGGGCTCGGCCGCGTGCGCTTGCGCGGCCGGAGCCATGCTCGCCACCGGGCACTTCGCGCTGGCGACGTGGTCGTTCGTGCTCGCCGGCATCTTCGACTTGATGGACGGGCGCGTTGCGCGGCTCACCGGCCGGCAGACGCGCTCGGGCGCATTCCTCGATTCGGTGCTCGACCGATGGGGTGAGCTGTTCGTGTATTCGGGGCTCGCCTGGCAGCTTCAGGGGTCGTGGGCGATGGGGGCGGCGCTCGCCGCGCTCGGCGGCGCGTTCATGGTGGGCTACACGCGCGCGCGCGGCGAGGCGCTCGGCGTGACGATCGCCGGCGGCGCCATGCAGCGCCCCGAACGCCTGTTGCTCACGGTGGTCGGACTGCTGTTCGCTGCGGTGTTCGACGCCGACCCGACGCTGCGCGGTTACGTGCCCGCGATCCTCGGAACCACCGCGTCCATCGTCGGCGCGCTGTCGATCATGACGGCCGCCGGGCGACTGCGCGCCGGCTACCGCATGCTGGACGGCAAGGCCCCGCATCCGCGCGCGCCCGCCGAGACGTACGCCGACGGCGCGCCGGTGCGCCAGGGCGCGGTCGCGCGGGTGCTGCGCATCGGCCGCGCTGCGCCGGGCGACCGTGCAGCCAACGGCTGATGGGCGCGGGCGCCGCGGCCACGGGGCGGGCTCGCCGCGCGGGCGTCACGCGCTGGCGGCCAGCTCGATGATGACCGGTGCGTGGTCGCTCGGCTTCTTGCCCTTGCGCGCTTCGCGGTCGATTCGGGCGTCGACGAGGCGCGCGCGCGCCGGCGGGGACACGAAGCAGTAGTCGATGCGCAACCCGCGGTTCTTGGGGAACGCGAGCATTCGGTAGTCCCACCACGAGTAGTGGCCAGCTTCGTCGTGCAGCTCGCGGAACGCGTCGACGAGGCCCCAGTCGAGCACCGCGCGCAGCGCGCGCCGCTCCGGCTCGCTCGCGAGGTTCTCGCCCTCCCACGCGGCGGGGTCGTAGATGTCCCGGTCGTCGAGCGCGACGTTGAAGTCGCCGCAGACGACGGTCGGCCGCGCCGGTTCTTCGTTGCGGTCGAGGTAGCGCCGAAGCCGGCCCAACCACTCGAGCTTGAACCGGTAGTCGTCGTGGCCGACCTCCTTGCCGTTCGGCACGTAGACGGACAGCACGCGCACGCCGTCGACCGTGGCCGCGATCAGGCGCGCCTGGTCGTCCGGACCGCCGTCGTCGAACCCGGTGCGAACGTCGTCCAGCGGGCGGCGCGCCGCGATCGCGACGCCGTTGTACGTCTTTTGCCCGTGCGCGGCGACGCGGTAGCCGGCGGCCGCAAACGCATCGTGCGGAAACTGGTCGTCGGTGACCTTGGTTTCCTGCATGCACAGCACATCCGGTGCGTGTCGCTCGAGCCACGGGATGACGCGGTCGAGACGGCTGCGGATCGAGTTGACGTTCCAGGTGGCGATCTTCATGGCGGCGTCCGCGTGGGTGCCGCCGGGAGGATAACGCGATTGTCGCCGGCCGTCGTCGTGCGATACTTCGCGATCGTGGACATCCGGACGGGCAAGTTCGCGTTCGCGGCGGCGTTCGTGGCGGCGTGCGCGGTGGACGGGGGCGCGCTGCCGGTGCGCGACCGCGGCGACGAGCTGATCGGCGGCACCGAGGTCGCCGACGGCGAAGACGAGGCGGTGGTCGCTCTGACCAACGGGGGCTTTCCGTTCTGCTCGGGTACGCTGGTGTCGCCGTCGGTGGTGGTCACGGCGGCGCACTGCCTCGAGATGCCGAGCGACCCGGCGGTCTTCTTCGGCGCCGATGCGATGGCGTCGGGTCGCCGCGTGTCCGTCGTGCGCCGCGAGGTTCACCCGGAGTGGACCGGGGAGCTGGGCGCCAACGACATCGGCGTGTTGCTGTTGGTGGCGCCGCAGGATCCTGACCTGCCGGTGCCGCTGAACCGGTCGCCGGCGACCGATCACGTAGGGGAGCCCTATCGCGTCGTCGGCTACGGCACGTACGATGTCGTCGGCGGTGAAAACCGGGCCGACGGAAAGAAGCGACAGGGCACGACGACGATCACCGGCACGAGCGGCGCGGACGTGCTGCTCACCGGCGACGACACGGTGCGTATCTGCTTCGGCGACTCGGGCGGCCCCGGCTTCGTCGCCATCGACGGAGTCGAGTACTTGGCCGGTGTCCACTCGTACACGTCGAGTTCCCAGTGTGTCGCGCCGATGGGCGACACGCGCGTCGACCTGCACGCCGACTCGTTCATCCAGCCGTTCATCGACGAAAACGATCCCGCGTGCGGGCGCGACGGCCGGTGCGCCCGCATCGGTTGTACGGACGACCCGGACTGCGAGCCGTGCGGCCCGAACGGGGAGTGCGTCGAGGATTGCCCGCTACCCGACTGGGATTGCCCGACTCAGGAGATGGGCGAAGTGTGCCAGGCGGACACGCAGTGCACGACCGGCGTGTGCGTCCACTGGATCGCGCAGCCCACGACCAAGTTCTGCACGGTCGAGTGCGCCGGCGACGCCGACTGCCCGGACGGGATGACCTGTCAGAACCGGGACGGCCGCACCGTCTGCTACTTCGACGGCGACCACGAGCCGCCCGGGCTGGTCGGGGCGGCGTGCGAGGACGCATCGGACTGCGGCGCGCAGATCTGCGAAGACGGCGTGTGCACGATGACGTGCGATACGTCGATCGGGCGGCTGTGTCCGCAGGGGTTCCGCTGCGAGAACCGCACGGGCGAGTGGCGCTGCTACGCGCCGCCGCGGTCGGGCGGCGGCTGCGCCACCGGCGGCGGTGGTGCAGCGGACGGGTGGGCGGTCGCCGTCGCCGTCGCGCTCGCCGTCGTCGCCGGCCGGCGGCGCCGCCTCACGGGCCGAAGTCGGCGGCGGTCCGCGGCATGATGCGCCGGCGGTTCCACCGGTACATCATCACGCCCGTGACCGGTGTGGCACCGACGTGGGCTGCCCAGTCGGCGTCCTGGTAGAAGCGGTCGTACACGACGACGCTCGCGCCCGGACCGTTGACCTGCCACAGGTTCGGATCCGTGCAACCGGACCCGTCGGCGCTGCAGTCCCACGGCGCGTCGACCGACTCGATGTCGGTGATCGTCACGAGTACGCCCTCGTAGGCCTCGGAGGCCGCGTCGGCGATGGCGACCGGCGCCGGCGCGATCGACATCTGCGCGCCCGACGCGATGACCGTCGCACTGCCGATCTCCGTGTCGCCGAAGTACTCCTCCACCGTGCCCTCTACGGTCACCACGTCGCCGACTTCGACGCCGGGGGCGCCGCCGGTGAACACGAGGACGCCCGAATAGGCCGGGCCGCCGGCCGGATTCGGATCCTGCACGCTGATCGAGTTGGCGCCGACGCCGGTGACGACGACGTCGACGACGCGGACCGGCCGTCCCGGGTCGACCGCTCCCGTCTGAATGTCGGCGATCGTCGCGGCCGGCGGCGGGCACGGGCCGGACGGGTTGGCCGCGTCGGGACACGGGTCGCACGCGTCGCCGCGCTCGTCCCCGTCGGCGTCGGCCTGGTCCGCGTTGGCGTCGAACGGGCAGTTGTCGGCGTCGTTGTCGACGCCGTCGCCGTCGAGGTCGGCCGGCAGCGGCGTGTCGTCGCACGGGTCGCCGATGCCGTCGCCGTCGGCGTCCGGCTGCACGCCGCCGTCGATTGGTCGGATCGGATTGAACACGCGCGGGCAGTTGTCGTCGGCGTCGCCGATGCCGTCGCCGTCGGCGTCCTGTCCGGTCACGCCGTCGAATTCGCCCGGGCGCGTGGGCGCGCAGCTCGGTTCGCCCGCCGGCGTGCCGCAGAAAAACGCGGGATAGACGGCATCGGCCTGCGACGCGAGCGCGCTGTAACTGGTGCCGAACTCCCGCTGGGCGCACACCGCGCGCGGCCGGCCGCACACGTCCACCGGGTCGCACGATTCGCCCAGGGCGGCCAGCACGTCGGGTTCGCCGTACAGCGCCTCGCCGGACCGCAGCACGAGCGCGACGTCGGCCGCGGTGGCTTCGATCACCGCGCGGTGCTGCCGCTGGCCGCCGTCGAACACGGCGATGTCGGCGAGCTTGCCGACTTCGAGCGACCCGAGCCACGCATCGGTCGCGGTGGCGCGTGCAGCGTTGATCGTCGCCATCTGCCACAGCTCGCGGTCGGTGAAATAGCCGTCGAGATGTTCGCGGTTGAACGCATCGGCGCAGGCCAGCTCGCGGCCCATGTGGATCGAACCGGACAGCGACCAGTCGGTGCCGAGCGCGATCGTGCCGCCGAACCGATCGAACACCGTCACCTGCGCGGTGATCCCGTACAGATCGATGTTCGAGCGCACCGACCAGATGATCTCGGCGCCGTCGCGCGCCATTCGGTAGTAGTCGGCGGCCGTGAGCCCGATCGCGTGGATGTGTGACACGTTGTCCTCGACGAAGTCGCGCGCGCCGCCGGTCGACCGGCTCTCGCAGCGGAACTCCTCGGCGGCGTAGTCGTCGATCCCCTCGGCGACGTGCGGCAAGTACGCCGGGTAGGTCGCGACCGACGCCTCCGTCTCGTGATAGTTCCACTGGCAGTTGGCGTGGAACTGCTCGTCGGCGTCGCCGAGCGGGAACGTGTCGAACTTCACCGCGGTCATCGGCAGGCCGTGCGCCCCGGCGCGGTCGAGATTGCGCACCATCCCGTCGGCCTGGCCGGAGCCGGCCATGGCGGTCGTGCCCGCAAATACCTGGCGCAGCTCGACCCAGCGGTTGCCGGTGGACGTGGCGCCCGTGCCGTGCGGGTTCTGCGGCGCCGGCAGCGAACCGCGCCAGTCGTGGCGGTGGTCGTAGCGCGTCGTCCCGTGGTCGACGGGCGGGTTCTCGCTGAACGTCATGTGATCGTGCGGGTTGATCAGCGCCGGCGAGATCGCGGCGCCGGCGCAGTCGATCACGGTCGCGCCGTCCCACGCCGGGTTCGTCGCGCAGTCGCACCCGACGCAGGCGATGGCGCCGTCGGCGTCGATCAGCACCGCGCCGCGCTCGTAGACGGTGTCCGGGGCCAGTACGGTGCCGCGCACGACGACCGCGCCCGTCGTCCCGGCGGTCGCGTCGCAGATGCCGTCGGTCGCCGCCGGGATGTCGTCTTCGCAGGTGACGGTCGGCTCGGGCGTCGCGTCCGGTGCGGGGGCCGCATCCGCGGCGGCGCCAGCGTCCGGGCCGGCGGTCGCGTCGGGCTCGTCGTGTCCGTCGCTGCCTCCGCACGCGACAGCCAGCGCCAGCGTCCACAGGCCGACAACTCCAACCGAGGTTCGCGATTGCATCGGATAGCTTGTAATGCCGCACACGGGTTGATGTCGACGACTTTCGTCGCCGTGCGCCTCGAAAAACTGATGTTGACGACCCGATTTCAGTGGGTTGCGCTGGTACCGGGTTTGCTTTCGTCTCGCGCGTGTCCGAGCGAGACGCCAGGCGCGCGGTGGGGATGGCGCCCGGGAGCGCGCCGCCGGCCGCGCGCCAAATCGGCCGCCGCGTGCTGCAGGTCGCGGCGGTGCTGGCCGCCGCCTGCGACCCGGCCGCCGGCCCTCCCGACGCCGGCGGTCCCGACGCCGGCGCGGTCGCCCAGGGGTCGCCGGCCACCTCCGACGTCGCGATCAACGAGGTGTCGCCGGCCGGCGACTGGGTGGAACTGGTCAACCGAACCGGCGCGCCGATCGCGCTCGACGGCATGTTCGTCACCGACAAGGCGGATCGGCTCGACCACTACCAGCCGCTCGCCGGCACGCTCGCACCGGGCGGCGTCGCGGCGATCGACGCCGTCGCGTTCGGCCTGGGCGACGCCGACGAGGTGCACCTGATCGCGCCCGACGGCCTCGTCGTCGACGGGCTCGCCTACCTGTGGCTCGACGGTTCGCCCGGCGAGTCGCTCGCACGCCGGCCGCACGCGGACGGCCCGTTCTACCGGGCGGTCGCCAGTCGGGGGGAGGTCAATCCGTGACGCGACTGGCGGCGGTGTGTGCAGTGGCGGCCGCCGCGGCCGCGTGCGACGGAGCGCGCGACCGGCAGTGCGTGATTCCTCCCGGCGTCGACGTCGCGTGGACTTCCGAGATCGGCTGTCCTGCCGACTACGACCAGTTGTGGGACGGCCGCGACGATGCCCTGTTCGCCAACACGCGCACGGTCAACTGGCTCATCGACCGCGAGGACGGCGATCGCCTGTATTTTATCGACTCGACCCGCTATCGGCTGCACTACGATTTCGCCGCGCGCTACCTCGACGGCGACGGGCATACGCCGGTCGGCACACTCGGCGAGTTTCAGCTCAACTACCGGCGGCCCAATCGCCGGTTCGTGCTCGGCAAGCTCGTTCACTACCTCGACGCCGGCTACGTGACGCTCGAGTTCAGCGCCGGCGACACGGCCGGCGCCGACATGATCGCCGGCGCCTTCCGTCGCGTGGCGTCGGCGATCTACGACGGCGATGTGCTGGCGTTCCGCCCGGTGTCCGCTCGGCACGTGGAGCTGGCGCCGGAGTTGGCTCGCCGTATTCCGGTGGTCACGAGCGACGAGGTGTTCGCTGGACAGGTGTATCAGCCACTAAACCGCAAGACCGGCTACGGCACACTGCGGTTCGTTCGCCTCGCTCAGCTGGCCTCGCGGCCGCCGCTGCCGACGGATATCGTGGTGATCGATCGGGTGCCGAACGACATTTCGATGGTGTCCGGGATCATCACGGCCGAGTTCCAGACGCCGCTGGCGCACGTCAACATCTTGTCCAAGAACCGCGGTACCCCGAACATGGCGCTTCGCGATGCGTTCGACGATCCGCGGCTGCGGGCGCTCGAGGGACGGCTGGTTCGCCTCGACGTGGGCGCGCAGGAGTTTGCCATCGAGCCGGCCGACCGGGAGGCCGCGCAGCAGTTCTGGGATGCGCTTCGCCCGGCTGAACCGCTGGTGCCGCGCTACGACCTGTCGGCGGCCGGCCCGCAGCCGCTGGAAGATCGGACGGCGGACGACGCGATCGCGATCGGCGCGAAGGCGGCCAACCTCGCCGAGTTGATGCGCGTGGCCGGCGGCGTACCGCTGCCGCCTCGCCCGTTTGCCATCCCTTTTTCCGATTACGACGCGCACCTGGCGCGCGCCGGCGTGTGGGCCGACGTCGACGCGCTGCTCGCCGACGCGCCGTCGCTCGCGCCGGACGAGCTGCAGCGGCGCCTGTTCGCGATCCGCTGGGCGATCTTCTCGGCGCCGGTGGACCCGTCGCTGCACGACGCGCTGGTCGCGGCGATCCGCGACCGCTGGGGCGACGACGTCAAGGTGCGGTTCCGCTCGTCGACCAACGCCGAGGATCTCGCCGAGTTCACCGGAGCCGGCCTCTACACGTCCGCCAGCGGGCGCCTCGCCGATCCCGACTCGATCGATGCGGCGCTCAAGACGGTGTGGGCGTCGGCTTGGAGCTACCCCGCGTTCGTCGAGCGCGACTTCTACCGGGTCGACCACCGGGCGGTCCGGATGGGCGTACTCGTCCATCCCGCGTTCGTCGGCGAGGCGGCCAACGGCGTCGCCGTCACCATCAACGAGTTCCAGGCGCGGCGACCGGCGTACTACATCAACGCTCAGATCGGCGACATCTCGGTGACCAACCCGACAGGCATGGCGACGCCGGAGCAACTCCTCTACTACACCTGGTTCGACACTCCCGAATGGGAGGTGATCTCCCGTTCGTCGATCGCCGGCGGCCCGGTGTTGGCGGAATCGGATCTGGTGGCGCTCGCCGGAGCGCTCGAGCGCATTCACCAGCATTTTCGGGGGCGGCTCGGCGGGGGCCTCGACTTCGCGATGGATGTCGAGTTCAAACTGGGCCCGGACCGCGAACTGGTCGTCAAGCAAGCGCGCCCGCTGGTGCGCCGCTGACCGCAACGGCGTGTAGTATCGTAGCTGCGTGCGCTGGGTGGCGATAGCTGCGATCGCCGTGTGTGTCGCGCCGCCGACCGCGCGAGCCGACCGCCTCGAACTGCACGGCCGGGTGTTCGCGCGGCAGACCGCGTCGCGCGTCGACGCGACCGACGGCGGCGCCGCACCCTGGCGGTGGGACCAGGACGTCGCGAGCGCGCGCTTCGGCGTCGAGTATCGCGCCGGCCGGCGCGTCAAGCTGTCGCTCGAAGTGGAGTTTTCCGACGGCGACGCGCGGCCCAAGGACGTGTGGGTCAGATGGCGGCCGGTGCGGGCGGTGGCGGTGCAGGCCGGTCGCTTCAAGCGGCCGATCAGCGCGGTGCAACTCGCGGGGCTGTGGGATCTGCCGGTCGTCGAGCGCGGGCTGCTCGGGGATCTGGAGGTGTCCGGGGTCCGGCTGCCGGTCGGCGGGCGCGGTGACGGCATTCGGGTTGCATGGACCTCGGCGGTCATGCCGGTGGGCGTCGAGGTCGCCGCTTTCGCTCCCGACGTGTCGGTCGCACCGGATGCGTCGCGCCACGTGCCCGTCGATCCGTGGGCGCGCGTCGAGTGGCGCGTCGCCCGCGGCGTCACCTGGGGCACCAGCTTCGGCCTGGCCGCGTTCTACGACAAGCCGGATCGCGCGGTGAATTACCGGCACGCCCCGGTCGCGGGCGTGGACCTCGCGGTCGAGCGCGGCCTGGTGCGCGCGTGGGTGGACGCAATCGCCGGCATCGACCCGTTGCCGTTCGCGCTCGACGTGGCGACGATCGACCTGCCGTGCGCGATGGGCGGCGACGGGTCGGCGACCTGCCCGCCCGTCGAGTTGATCGCCGACCGCGGCGTGTTCGCCGCGGTGCGAGCCGTGGCCGGTGCGCGCGTCGACCCGGGCCGCGGCGTCCGCGCGGTGATGCCGTTCGTGTCCGCGACCGGCGTGGACCTCAACACGCGCTTTGCCGACGACGAGGTGGGCCAGGTCGGCGGCGGCGTCGCCGTCGAGTTGGGCAGGCACCTGCGCTGGCAGGTGCACGCCGAGTGGACGGTGGCGGCGGCCCGCGCGCCGGTGCGCGACGCGGTGCGCGCGATGGTGCAGCTCGGCGCGGCATTCTGACGGGACGGCGCATGTTCATCGTATTCGAGGGCATCGACGGAAGCGGCAAGACGACCATCTCGAACCGCGTCGCGAAGCTGCTGCGCCGGCGCGGCCGGGCGGTCGCACACGTGCGCGAGGGCGGCGAGTTCGCGCAGCCGCTGGTGTCGCGCCTGCGCGAGTTCGGCAAGGACCGGCGCAACTTCGAACTCGAACCGGTGGCGGAGTTGTTGCTATACGCCGCGCGTGAGGCGCAGCTGATCGCCGACGCAGTCCGACCGGCGCTCGCCAGCCACGACCTCGTGTTCGCCGACCGCTACCTGTATTCGTGCGAAGTACTCGCCTGCGATGGCCGTGGGCTCGCGCGAGACATCGTGAGGCCGATCGTCGACGCCACGGCGTGTGGGCTGTGGCCGGACCTGGTCGTGCTGTGCGACGCCGATCCGCACATCGCGCGCGCCCGCCGCAAGGCGCGCAAGATCGCAAAGACTGCCGCCGGTCCGCGCGACGACCGCGGCGGCGGCAGCCGCAAGTCGCTGGGCGGCGTCGGAATGGCGCACCGGATGCGTTCCGGTTACCTCGCGCTGGCAGCGCGCGAGCCCGCACGGTGGCTCGTCGTCGACAACACGTGGTCCCGCCTCGACGACGTGGTCGACCGTGTCGTCGGCGTCATCGACGCGATCGCGAGCGGCGCGCCCGTGGCCGACGCCATCGCGCGCGCCCGAGCCGCGCCGTTCGCGTCGCCGCCGGCCGCGGACGAGCCGACCGCCGGCGCGGCCGCGCGCGCGTTCTTCGCGTTCGTCGAAGATCGGGCGGAGCGCGAGCCGGGCGTCGCCGCCTACCTGCTGTCCGGGCTCGACGACGACCGCGCGTGGGCGTTGCGCCGGCAACTCGCGGCGGACGAGCCCGCGCTGGTCGCCTACTCGATCCGCGGGATGAACAGTGAGGCGGCGTGGCAGTTGCGGGCGGCCCTGGTGGACGACGCACCGTACCAGGTGGCGCGTTCGCTCGCGGGGAATGCGGTGGATCCGCGGCGCGCGGCCGACTTGCGCGAACGGCTCGCGGCGCACCAGCCGCTCGGCGTCGTCGCGTCGCTTCGCGGAGACGCGACGGAGGCCGCGTGGCGGCTGCGCCGGCGGCTGGCCGACGCCCACCTGCTCGCGGTCGTCGCATCCCTGGCCGGCGACGA
>RFGE01000046.1 GCA_003696105.1 Deltaproteobacteria bacterium
CGCCGGCCGGCGCGCCGGCGCGGTCGCCGGCCGGACGCCGGGCAGCACGGCCGCCGGCGCCATCGCGGCCGGCGGCGGCGTCGGCGTGCGCGGGGCGACCACGGCCGGCGAGCTGTCCGCCGGCGCCGGCGCGGCCGGCCGCAGCTCGCAGCAGCAGGTCCGCGTGACCGCGGGTCGATCGCGGTCGCGGGCCGGCGGATGGCAGCACGGCGACGGCGCGACGATCCACGCGGCGCGGCCGTCGCACGGCGCTGCCGACGCGAGCGCCGCGCTCGGTAGCGCGGCGGCGATCGTCACGACCACGGCGGCGACCTGGCGGTACACGTCGTACAATACATAACACCGAACGCCGCGGCGCGCACGACAAATGGGGTCGCGCGGCTGTTCCGAACCGGCGCGTGCGACGCCACGACGCGCCGGATGTGATTCACTGGGGCCATGCCATCGGGGGAGTCGGTCGCGCTCGTGCTGTCGGGGGGCGGCGTGCGCGGCGCGTACGAAGTCGGCGTGGTCCAGGGCATCGTCGAGGCGCTCGGCGGCGCGCAGGGCGACCTGCGCGACCGCCGGTCCGGCGGTGCGGCCTTTCGCGTGTTCGCCGGCACGTCCGTCGGCGCGATCAACGCGGCGTTCCTCGCGTCGCACGCCCATCGCGCCGACCTCGGGATCGCCGACCTGGCGCAGCGATGGCGCGGGCTGCGCCTGCGCGAGCACCTGCGCGTCGATCCCCTCGGTCTGTGGCAGCGCCCGCGGTGGTGGCCGCGCCGCGACGCCACCGATCGCCTCGGCCGATCGCTGCTCGACCCCCGGCCGATCGAGCGGCTCATCCGCGAGTCGATCGCGTGGGACGCGCTGCACGACAACGTGCAGGCCGGGCGCGTCGCCGCGCTCGTCGTCGCGGCGCTCGAGATCGCCACCGGGCGCACGTCGATGTTCGCGGAGGTCGCTCCGGGCGCGTCGTTTCGGCCGTCGCGCGACCCGCGGCGGCGGGCGGTGTTCGGCCCGATCGGCCCCGACCACGTCGCCGCGTCGGCGGCGCTGCCGCTGCTGTTTCCGGCGCGCCGCATCGGCGGATCGTACTACTGCGACGGCGGCCTCCGGTTCAACACGCCGATCGCACCGGCGATCCGCGCGGGGGCCGACAAGCTCGTCGTCGTGTCGGTGCTCCACCGCCGCGAGGACGTCGACGCGGCCGGCGACCACACGGCCGACTATCCGTCGCTCGCGTTTCTGCTCGGCAAGCTGCTCAACGCGTTGCTGCTCGACCCGGTGCAGTACGACCTGCAGGTGCTCGAGCGCTTCAATCGGCTGTGGCGCGTGATCGAGGCGACGCTCGACCCCGCCGAGCTGGCGCGCGTGCGCGACGTGCTCGTCGATACGCGCGGCGTCGCATATCGCACGATCGACACGCTCGTGTTCACGCCGTCGCAGGACATCGGCGAGCTGGCGGCGGAGTTCGTCGCGCGGGATCTCGCGGGCCGGGCGGCCGGGCGCGGGGTGACGTGGCTTCTGCGGCGCGCGACCGGCTCGCGCATCGGCAGGGAGGCCGACTTCGCGTCGTACTTCCTGTTCGACGGGGCGTTCGCCGACCGATTGATCGCGCTCGGGCGCGCCGACGCCGCCGCCCGCGCGGCCGACATCCGACGGTTTTTCGGCGCGCCGGCCGGCGGGTGACGGTCGATTTCGCACCGGCGCGGTCGCGGGAGCGGTACACTCGCGTGGGGCGATCATGACACGCTACGCACTCGCATTTGCCATCGTGGCCGCGGCATGCGGAGGAGGGGACGCCGGCGGCGGCCCAGGCGCCGACGCGGCCGTGGCGAGCCCGGACACCGACGGCGACTCGATCTCCGACGCCGACGAGGGCGCCGCGACCGGGGTGGACACCGACGGCGACGGCGTCCCCGACTACCGCGACGACGACGCCGACGGCGACGGGATCCCCGACTACCGCGAGGCGGGCGACGCCGACCCGGCGACGCCGCCGGTCGACAGCGACGGCGACGGCATCCCCGACTTCCGCGATACCGACTCGGACCAAAACGGGCGGCCGGACGGCGTCGACGGCACCGCCGACACCGACGGCGACGGCACGCCCGACTTCGCCGACCGAGACGACGACGGCGACGGCCTGTCGGACGCCGACGAGATCGGGCCGTCCGCGATGATGCCGGTCGACACCGACGGCGACGGCACGCCGGACTTTCGCGATCCGGACTCCGACGACGACACGATCGCCGACCGCAACGAGGGCGCGGTCGACCCCGACATGGACGGCGTGCCGTCGTATCTCGACGGCGATTCGGACGGCGACTGCATCCCGGACGCGGCCGAGGCGGGCGACGCCGACCTCGCGACGCCGCCGGTCGACACCGACGGCGACGGCCGGCCCGACTTCCTCGACCTCGACGCCGACAACGACGGCCTCGCCGACGCGGACGAGGATCGCGACTGCGACGGCGCCGTCGGGCCGGACGAGACGTCGGCCACCAGCGAGGACACCGACGGCGACGGCGTGTCGGATCTGGTCGAGACGGCGGCGGGGACCGACCCGCGCGACAGCGGCGACAACCCGCAGGCCAACGGCGACTTCGTGTTCGTCGTCCCCTACCAGGAGCCGCCCGACCCGGACGAGGACGACCTCGACTTCTCCACCGACCTGCAGATCGTCGACGTGTACGTGCTCATCGACCGCTCCGGCTCGATGAGTTCCGAAATCAATTCCGTTCGCAACAACATGCAGACGGTGCTGTCGCACCTGTCGTGCCCGCCGTTGGGCACCGGCGATCCGGCCAGCTGCATCCCGGACCTGTGGTCGGGCGCGGGGACGATCGGCTACATCGACGCCGGCGGCCAGGCCTACACCAACCACCTCGACATCCAGCCCAACCCGAGCTTGACCGGCCCCGCGATCCCGACGTCGGAGCCGGGCGGCTGTTGCAAGGAGGCGCTCGCGCTCGCCGGCTGGTCCGTCATGACCGGAAAGGGGAGCGCAGCGGCCGGGTGCACCATCGGCTCGGCCTACGGGGACCGCGCGACGTGCGCCGGCTCGCCGGCGGGCGCGTCGGGGATCGGCTACCCGTGCTTCCGCAACGAGGCGCTGCCGGTGCTGCTGTTCGCGACCGACGAGGCGTTCAGCAGCGGGGACACCGCCAACTGCCCGTCGACCACGGCGTTCAGCGACGCGGCCAACGCGATCGGCGCCAAGGTGATCGGGATCCAGGGCAACGGCGGCGGCTCGACCTTGACCGACGAGCTGCGGGCGGTCGCCGCGGCCACCGGCGCGGTCGACTCGGGCGGCAACGCGCTCGTGTTCAACGGCGCCGACGCGTCGGCGGCCGGCGCGATCGAAGACGCGATCCGCACGCTCGCCAACAACGTGCCGCTGGACGTGTCGGCCACTCCGGTCGACGACGCCTCCGACGCGGTCGACGCGGTGGCGGAGTTCGTCGATCGGCTCGAGACGCAGCAGCTCGGCACGCCCGCGTGCGCCGACGGGCTGGCGGAAGCCGACAGCGACGGTGACGGCTACGCCGACCTGTACATCGACGTGCTGCCCGGCACGCCGGTGTGCTGGCGCCTCGTGCCGAAGGTCAACACGACCGTGATGGCCACGGACGAGCCGCAGCTGTTTCGCGCGACGGTGCGCGTGTTCGGCGACGGCGTGACGCTGCTCGACGAGCGCGACGTGTACTTCCTGGTGCCGCCGGACATCCCCGACGTGCCGATCGACTGAACGCCGAGTCACCGGGCGGCGACGGCGGTCTGCGCCGCGACGGCCGGCGTGCGGATCGCCGCCGCGACGGCGAGCGGAGGCCGGCGCGCGGACGGCGCCGCGAAGGCGAGCGGAGGCCGGCGCGCGGACGGCGCCCCGAAGGCGAGCGGAGGCCGGCGCGCGGACGGCGCCCCCGCGCGACCCGGGCGGGGGGATGGAGCCGATGGGCGGACTCGAACCGCCGACCTACGGTTTACGAAACCGTTGCTCTACCGACTGAGCTACATCGGCACACGGTGGCCGGGGACAGGCACTTTGCCCAACCCGCCGGACAAATGCAAGGGCCTGCGCGCCCGACCGTCGATCACTTTGTGCCTGCGAGCGCAGCGCCCACTCGACGGAGGGCAGGCGGCTCGAGAACGCTTTGAATTCGGGTAACTGTGAGCGGCGGGCCATGCGCCTCGACAGCGGCGATCCGGTTCCCGATCGTCACATAAGACTGGCGCGGCCCCTCTGTGCGGCTTGGCAGTCGCAGCGACGGGTTCGCTTCGCCGCGATCATCCCCGTGAGCGTCCAGATGAGCGACGCCACCGCCAACGGCATCGTGGCACGGCCGAGCGCCTCGGGGGCGCGGACCTGCGTCCAGGCGAGCTTC
>RFGE01000047.1 GCA_003696105.1 Deltaproteobacteria bacterium
CCGTGTGCGGGAAATCCGCACGCACGGTTTGAAAGGGGGTCTTGACTTCAACGTCCGCCGACAGACGGACAAGGAGTAAGGATCTACCAATGCCCGAGCTCGCGGTCGGTCTCGCGATTCGCGCGGTCGCGTTCTCCGTCGCGGTGGCGGTCGTCGCCCACCGCCATCGGAACGTCGCGGTCACGCCCCGGTGGGCGCTCCCCGGCGTGGGAATCGCGCTGGCCGTGCTGCACCTGGTCGCCTACCGCGGCCTCGCGGTGTTGCTCGACCTCGCCGCACTCGGCATGCTCGGCGGGCTCGGCCCGGTCGCGGTCAACGGGATGCTGGTGTGGCTGACGGCGCTCGGCCTCCCGCCGCTGCGGGTGACGGGGGCGTCGGCGACCGCGTGGCTCACGCTGGCCGTGACCGCGGCGCACGTGGCGATCCAACTCGTGTGAGGCGCGTGGAAAAAGGTCGCCGCCGGCCACCTCGCGCGCGCGGCGGGCGTGCTACGTAGGGGGAACCGATGTGCGGCGTATTCGGCATCTACGGTCACGACGAGGCGGCCAATCTCGCCTACCTCGGGCTACACGCGCTCCAGCACCGCGGCCAGGAGTCGGCCGGCATCGTGTCGTCGGACGGCCGGTTGCACCGCGTCGCCCGGATGGGCCTGGTGTCGGATGCGTTCGACGAGGCGGCGCTCGCGACGCTGCCGGGGCGGTCCGCGATCGGCCACGTCCGGTACTCCACCGCCGGCCGTTCGGAGCTGCGGAACGCGCAGCCCCTGATGTTCGAGTACGCGCACGGCGCGCTGTCGGTCGCGCACAACGGCAACCTGGTCAACGCGGTGCGCGTACGCCGCCAGCTCGAGGCCAGCGGGTCGATCTTCCAGACCAGCAGCGACACCGAGGTCATCGTCCACCTCATCGCCGCCGCGCGCGAGCCGACCACCATCGAGCGCATCGCATCGGCTCTGCGCCAGGTCAGCGGAGCGTACTCGCTCGTGTTCCTCACCGAGACGCGGCTGATCGCCGTCCGCGACCCGCGCGGCTTCCGGCCGCTGGTGCTCGGCCGGCTCAAGGACGCGTTCGTCGTTTCGTCCGAGACCTGCTCGTTCGATCTCATCGAAGCCGAGTTCATCCGCGAAGTCGACCCGGGCGAGATGATCGTCGTCGACGAGGACGGCCTGCGCAGCTACAAGCCGTTCGAGGCGCTGCGCGACCCGGAGCCCCAGAGCTTCTGCGTGTTCGAGCACGTCTACTTCGCCCGGCCCGACAGCCTGATCAACGGCAAGTCGGTCTACCGCGCGCGCGTCAAGATGGGCCGCCGGCTCGCCGAGGAGCATCCGGTCGACGCGGACGTCGTCATTCCGGTGCCGGACTCGGGCACGCCTGCGGCGATCGGCTACGCGAATGCGGCGGGCATTCGGTTCGACCTCGGCCTCATCCGATCGCACTACGTGGGCCGCACGTTCATCGAGCCGCAGGACTCGATCCGGCACTTCGGCGTGAAGCTCAAACTCGCCCCGGTGCGTGCCGTCGTGGACGGCAAGCGCGTCGTCGTGGTCGACGACTCGCTCGTGCGCGGCACGACGTCTCGCAAGATCGTGCAGATGCTGCGCAACGCCGGCGCGAGGGAGGTGCACCTGCGCATCAGTGCGCCGCCGACGACCAATCCGTGCTTCTACGGCATCGACACGCCGACCAAGAAGGAGCTGATCGCGTCGAGTTATTCCGTCGACGAAATCGCGCGCTACATCACGTGCGATTCGTTGGCGTACCTGTCGCATGCCGGTATGATGGAGTCGGTGGACGCGCCGGCCGCCGGCGATGGGTATTGTTCGGCCTGTTTCACCGGCAATTACCCGGTGCCGCTGGCCGATCCGAAAGACGAAAACGGCGAGCTCATCACGCTGCGCCGAAGCTGACCGATCACGACCATGACCGACGACCTCGACAGCAAAGACGTCCGCCAAACCCTCGTCGCCCTCCAGGGCAAGCTCGACGCCCTCCGGGGGTATCTTTGACGTCGACGGCAAGCGCGCACGGCTCGCCGAACTCGAACAGCGCGCGTCGGCGGCCGACTTCTGGGCCAACCGGGCGGCGGCGCAGGCGGTCCTGAAAGAGACCAAGGCGCTCCAGCGCACGGTGGCGGCCGTCGACGCGCAGGCGCGTGCGCTCGAGGATGCGTTCGTGCTGCTCGAGCTTGCGGAGGAGGCGGACGACGCCGACTCCGTGCGCGAGGCCGCCGAATCGGCGGATCGCATCGCGCGCGCGATCGACGAACTGGAGCTATCGCGGATGTTGTCGGGACCGGATGACGCCGGCAACGCCATCGTCGATGTCGTGTCGGGGGCCGGCGGCGTCGACGCCGCCGACTGGGCGCAGATGTTGCTGAAGATGGTGATGCGCTACTGCGAGCGCAAGGGCTGGAAGGTCAAGCTGGTCGACGAGCAACCGTTCGAGGAGGCGGGCATCCGCAGTGCCACGTTGGTCGTCGAGGGCGACTACGCGTTCGGCATGCTGAAGGCGGAAAACGGCGTGCACCGGCTCGTCCGCATCTCGCCGTTCGACCAGAACGCGCGTCGCCACACCGCGTTCGCCGCGATTACGGTCACCCCCGACGTCGACGACGACATCGACGTGGAGATCAACGAGGGCGACCTGCGCATCGACGTGTACCGCGCCGGCGGAGCGGGTGGCCAGCACGTCAACAAGACCGAAAGCGCGGTGCGCATCACGCACTTGCCCACCGGCATCGTCGTCCAGTGCCAGAGCGAGCGCAGCCAGCACAAAAACAAGAGCCAGGCGATGCGCGTGCTCCGTTCGCGGCTGTACGACTACATGCTCGCGCAACAAAAGGAACGGGTGGCCGAACTCGAAGCGCAGAAAAAGAAGATCGAGTGGGGCAACCAGATCCGCTCGTACGTGCTCGCGCCGTATCGATTGGTGACGGACCACCGCACCGACCTGAAAGTCGGCAACGTCGACGCCGTGCTCGACGGCGATCTCGACCCGTTCATCCGCGCTTACTTGTTGCAGGCGGACGGCGGCGAGTCGGCGACCGCGTCGTAGGACGCGGGCAGGCGGCGGCGCACGCGGTCAGCGCAACTCGGCGAGGCGCTTCCGCGCGGCCGCGAGCCGGTCGGGCCGACGCTGGCCGTCGGGCAGCGACTCCCAGTGCGCGACCAGCGCCTCGACCGCCGCGCGCGCGGCCGCCCGGTCGCCGCGCGCTTCGTGGATGTCGGCGATGAGCGACAGCACGTTGGCCTTGCGCGGCCCGTACACCCGTTCGAGCGCGCGCTCCGCCGCCGCGAGCGCGTCGTCGTGCCGGCCGAGGTGGTGCAGCGCCTGCGCGAGACGATAGGGCGGGTCGTACAGGTGCGGCAGCGCGCGCGCCGACGCCTCGAGGTCCGGCACCAGCTCCGCGACCGCGTCGAGCGCCATGTAGACCTCCAGCCGCGGCCAGTTGTACGTGCTCGCCAGGTAGGGATCTCCGGCGGTGCGCGCCGCTTCGTCCAGCAGCGCGCGCTCGCGCTTGGCCCAGCGCCGCGCGGCGGCCGCGTCGCCGATGCGGGCGGCGTAGCCGCGCAGCACGCGCATCGCGTCGGCCCGGTCGTCGACGGACAGCGGCGCGTCCGCGTCGGCGACGAGCGCCGCGAGCCGCGCGATCGCGACCGTCGCGAGCTGGCGGCGCCGCGGGTCGCCCGCCGGCAGCGCGTCGGCGCAGTCGGCCGCGCGGTCGAGGAAGTCCGCCGCCGCGGCGGTGCGGCCGGTGTCGCCGGCGCGCGCGAGCGCCAGGTCGACGCAGGCTCCCGGGTCGCCGGCGCGCGCGAGTTCCGCGAGGTACGCGACCAGGACGGGGGCGCGGCGCGGCCAGTCCGCCGGCGCGCGGGCGATGGCCTCGGCGTAGCGAGCGGCCGCGGTGGCGTGATCGCCGGCCGCCGCCGCCCGGTCGCCGGCGCGGGCGAGCGCGGCGGCATCGCCGTCGTCCGCGGCCTGCAGCGCGTCGTCGAGCAGCGCGCGCAGGTCGCGGACCGACGCCGCGCCGAGGTGGCGCGCGAGGATCGCCTCGTCGTCGGCGCGGACGACGTACAGCGTCGGCCACACGGACACGGGCAGCTTGGCGAGCGCCGGCGCGTTGCCCGGGCGGTCGGTGTCCAGCGCCAGCCACACGAACCGGTCGGCGTAGGGCGCCAGGCTCGGGTCGCGCAACACCGTGTGTTTCATCGACAGGCACGTGTGGCACCACTCGGCCCACAGGTCGACGAACAGCGGCAGCTTGCGCCGGCGCGCTTCCGCGAGCGCGCCCGCGTAGTCGTCGCGCCGCCATGACAGCGGACCGTCGGCCGCCGCGCCGGGGGAGGTTGCCGCGGTGGCGGCTGGCGCCGGCGCGCGGTGCGTGGCCGCGCGCGGCGAAGCGGCCGGGCGGTCGCGACACGCGGCGGCCGCCGCGACGGCCGCCCACGCCGCGGCGACGGCGGAGACGAAACGGGGTGGGCGCATGCCGTCCAGATAGCATGCCCCGGGCCGATCGTTTATGGTTTCGCGCCTATGTCCGCCAACGAGCAGAGCCCGAAGGGCGAGTCGACGCTGCGCCGCATCGTCGACGAGCGCCGCGCCAAGGCCGCGGAGCTGCGCGCCGCCGGCCGCGATCCGTACGGCAACCGGTTCCGGCCGACGGCGACCTGCGCCGAGGTGCGAGCGCGCTACGCCGACACGCGCCCGGCCGAGCCTCCCGCCGGCAAGGGCATCGTTCCGGTCGACGGCCACGTCTTCCGCCTCGCCGGCCGCGTGATCGCCAAGCGGGGATTCGGCAAGACCGTGTTCGCGCCGATCCGCGACGGCTCGGGCGACCTACAGCTGTTTCTGAACGTCGAGCACATCCCGGCCGACCAGTTCGAGCAGGTCGTCAAGCGCATCGACGTCGGCGACATCGTCGGCGCCGAAGGGGCGGTGTTCTGGACCAAGCGCGGCGAGATGTCGCTGTTGGTGACGTCGGTCGAGATCGTCACCAAGGCGCTGCGGCCGCCGCCCGAAAAGTGGCACGGCCTACAGGACGTCGAACTGCGCTACCGCCAGCGCTACCTCGACCTGGCCGTCAACCCGGACGTGCGCGAGGTGTTTCGCAAACGGTCGCGGATCGTCAAGTCGGTGCGCGATTTCCTGACCGAACGCGGCTTTCTCGAAGTCGAGACGCCGATGATGCACCCGATCATCGGCGGTGCCGCCGCGCGGCCGTTCGTGACGCATCACAACGCGCTCGACATGACCTTGTACCTGCGCATCGCGCCGGAGCTGTACCTCAAGCGTCTGCTCGTGGGCGGGTTCGAGCGCGTGTTCGAGATCAACCGCAATTTTCGCAACGAGGGGATCGACCGCCAGCACAATCCCGAGTTCACGATGCTCGAGTTCTATCAGGCCTACGCCACCTACGAGGACCTGATGGGCTTCACCGAGGATCTGATCACGACGGTGGCGCGCGAAGTCAACGGCGGGCTGCGCACGCGCTGGTGGGATCACGACATCGACCTGTCGCCGCCGTGGCCGCGGCTCAGTGTGCGGGATGCGGTCGTCGACCGCGCGGGGCGGCCGGCCGCGGTGTTCGACGACCCGGTGGTCGCGGCGATCGCGGCGGCGGCGGCGGGCGTGCCGGTCGCCGACATCTACCGCGTGCTGCTCGAGTCCGTCGATCCCGCCGACGCCCCGGCGATCCCCGCCGGAGCGACGACACTGGACGAGTCGCTCGTGCGCGCGATCGCCGATCGCTACGCCGACCCGCTCGACCGGCGCGTGCGCGCGGGCCACCTGGCGTACAAGATCTTCGAGCAGACCGTGGAAGACACGCTCATTCAGCCGACGTTCGTCACCGATTTTCCGTTGGCGGTGTCGCCGCTCGCGCGCAAGAAGGACGCCGACCCGGCGTTCGTCGATCGCTTCGAGCTGATGATCGGCGGCGCCGAAATCGCCAACGCATTCAGCGAACTCAATGATCCCGACGACCAGCGCGCGCGGTTCATCGCGCAATTGCGCGCCCGCGCACACGGCGCCGAGGAGACGATGGACTGCGACGAGGACTACTGCCGCGCGCTCGAGGTCGGGATGCCGCCGGCAGCGGGCGAGGGCATCGGGATCGATCGCCTCGTCATGCTGCTCACCGGCCAGCCGTCGATCCGCGACGTGTTGCTGTTCCCGCTGATGCGGCCGGAGTGACGCGCGGGGAAGGAGCCGGCCGAGGTCGCACGTGAATCGCGGGGTTCAATGGTTCGTCGCGTGGCGCTACCTGATGGCGCGCCCGCGCAAGGTGAGCCGCATGATCGCCGTGATCGCGGTCGTGCTGGCCGTCGCGTGTGCGGCGGCTGCGCTCGCCGGCTGGCTCGCGTTCGACGACGTCGAAGTGATCCGCGGCGTGGAGCTGGAGCATCCGATGCGCCGCCCGATGTTCCTCACGGCGGTTGCGTGCGGTGCGCTGCTCGAACTCGTGGTGTTGCTCGGCGCGATCCGCTACGTGTTTACGTTTTTCACCTCCGTGTCGATCGGCGGCGTCACGATCGGCACGATGGCGCTGGTGATCGTGCTGAGTGTCATGAGCGGATTCGAGAGCGACTTGCGCGAAAAGATCCTCGGATCGAATGCGCATTTGCGCGTCACGAAGCCCGGCGGCGAGTTCACCGACTATCGCGACGTCCTGGCGCGGGTGCGCGGGTTGCCGGAGGTGGTCGGCGCGACGCCCTACGTCGTGAGCGAGGTGGTCATCGGCGCGTCGACCACCTACCAGAACGTCGTCATCAAGGGCATCGACCCGACCACGGTCGGCGACGTGACCGACTTGCCGGACAACATCGAAGACGACGACGACGCGCTGCTGCGTCTGTACCCGCTGGCCGAGGACGGTACGGTCGTGGGTCCGCCCGCTGGTGCGCCGGCGGCGGGCGACCGGCCGGCGGGCCCCGGTTCGCCGCCGGCGCCGGGGCGCGTCGATCCGGCGCCGCCGGACCTCGATTTGCCCGACGACGAACCGGTCGACCTCAGTGGCGGCGACGAGCCGCCGGATGCCGGCGCGCCGCCGCGCGGCGACGACGTCGTCGATCCGGCGCCGCCGGACCTGGATCTGCCGGACGACCAGCCGTTGGATCTCAGCGGCGGCGCGAGCGACGCGCGCGCCCCGGTCGCGCCGGCGGCACCGCCCGCCGGGCCGGGGAGCGACGACGTCGAGCCGATCGACGCGTTCGGGTTTGCGCCGGACGCGCGGCGGCTGGTCGACTCGTTCGGCGACGAGGAGTCGTACGAGCCGTTGATCGACGGTTGGCCGCGCGAGTTCACCGGCCGCGGGTACGCCGGCGCGCGGCGCAATGCGTCGGCGTCGCCCCGCATCAACGCGCTCGACGGCGTACTCGTCGGCCGCGAGTTGGTCAAGCTGCTGCACATGTACGTCGGCCAGGAGGTCGTGCTCGTGTCGCCGCTCGGCCAGATGACGCCGGCCGGCCCGGCTCCTCGGTCGAAGCCGTACCGTGTCGCCGGCGTGTTCTACACGGGCATGTACGAGTACGACACCAAGTTCATCTACGTCGAACTCGGCTCCCTGCAGCGGTTCTTGTCGATGGGCGACGAGGTCAACGGCATCGAGATCCGCGTCGTCGACCGCGATCGCACCGACGGCGTGAAGCGCGCGATCGCGGCCGCGCTCGGCCCGGCGTATCACGTCGAGGACTGGAAGGAGATCAACCGCAACCTGTTCTCGGCGCTCGAGCTCGAGAAGGTGGCGATGTTCCTGGTGCTCGCGATCATCATCCTGGTCGCGTCGTTTTCGATCATCGGCAACCTGATCATGGTGGTCGTCGAGAAGGCGCGCGAGATCGCGCTGCTCAAGACGCTCGGATCGACCGACCAGGGCATCATGAAGATCTTCGTCGTCCAGGGGTTTTTCATCGGCGCGGTCGGCACGGCGATCGGCGTGACCAACGGCCTGCTGGCGTGCTGGGCCGGCAAGGTGTGGGGGCTCCCGCTCAACCCGGACGTCTACTACATCGATCGGCTGCCGATCGCGGTCGAGTGGCCGGCGGTCGTGGCGGTCGCCGCGGCGGGCGTCCTCATCAGCGTGCTGGCGACGATCTACCCGGCGTATCTGGCCGCGCGCGTACAGCCGGTCGACGGACTGCGCTACGAATGACCGCGGCCGGCGGTGCGGAGCGGGCGGGGCGGCGCCGCGCGCAATGTGAACTCGCGTTGACTGTGTGAACCGGCGGTCCGGCCGACTCAGGAAGGGATGCCACGAATTCCAGGTCGTTGCCGGCGGTCCGGTCGTTGCAACACGCGTGCGGCGATGCGCTCTACCTTGGCTCGCCTCGCCCTGTCCGCCGCCGCAGCAGCGGCGCTGTTCGTTGCGCCGGCCGGTGCGTCCGCGGGCGGCTACGTGTCGGTCGGCGTCGGAGACGGCGCCGAGCTCGACGGCGACCTGGCGGCCGGGTTTTCGACCGACCCGCAGACCGACGACTACCGGCTGGCCCTCGGCCAGCGCGTCGGACCGATCGCGATCGAGGCGGCCGTCTACGGCTCCGAGCTGCGCGGCGGAGCCGGCGATGCGGCGATCGTGTCGGCGGCGGTGGACCTGCGCGCCTACCACGGCCTCGGCGCCGGGTTCGAGCTGTTCGCGCGCGGCGGCGTCAACAAGACGTGGCTGCGCCCGGGCGGCGACGCGCCGGACCTCGCGGGCCGGGGCCACCAACTCGGCTTCGGCGCGCAGTACCGGCTCACCACCGGGCTGATCGGAGAGGCCGCCCTCTGGCTCGACGTGAGCCGCACCTACGTCGACCTGATCGACGGCGACGCGGTCGCCGAGGTGACCGGCAGCTACGACCTCGTGCAGATCGGCGTGAGCGTCGGCCTGTGAGCGCGGCGCGCTACCAGAAAAAATAGTGCGCGCCGAGCGAGCCGACGAGCTGGCCGCCGAACGCGAAGCCGTCGTTGTCGCCCGCGATCGCCGACGCCCCGAACGAGGCGCTCAGTGCGACGTTGCGGGTGAGGAACGCCCGGAGTTGGCCCATCAGCTCGATGTGGACGTTGGTCCGGTCGTCGTCCGCCATGCCGCCGCCCGCGTCCTCGTTGACCACGCCGATGCCGCCGCCGACACCGAAGTCGGCCGCGTCGCCCCGGTGCATCACCCAGACGAAGCGCGCGCCGATGCCCACCGCGTCGACGCCGTCGTCCACGAAACCGAGCACGCCGCTGACGCGGAACCGCGCGGCGTCATAGACCACCGACGCGCCCGTCGGGCCGGTGAGCATCGCCTCGGCGCCGACGCCGATCCCCGTGGCGCCCTCGTCGGCGGCTGCGGCCGCCGGCGCCAGCAGCGCGGCCGCGCACACAACGCTTGCGATTCGACCCATATCGACCTCCCGCCGCGAGAATAGGCGAAGGCGCAGCGCGGCGGCCATTTTTTGCCGCGGTTGGCCCGCGCCGAGGGCAACCGGCCTCGCCGCCACCGAGTCTGTTCAGCCGTATCGCTCAACCCGCCGAATTCGCGGTCTCTCCGGACCGTGGCGGCCGTTGACACCGCACGGTCGGCGCGAGTAAGGTGTCTCGCCCTTTTCGGGAAAACCCTTGTTAGTTAGCGGACTTCAGCTTCAGCATCCCCCGATGACCGACCCCTCGCCGTACCGGAGCGGCCCGGAGCGCAGCGCGCGCGGTGGCGCCCGCATCGAGGTGACGGACTTGCACAAGTCGTTCGAGCACGGCGGCCGCCAGCTGCAGATCCTGCGCGGGATCACGTTCTCGCTCGAGCCCGGGGACATGGCGGCGATCGTCGGCGCGTCTGGAGTCGGCAAGTCGACGTTGCTGCACGTGCTCGGGACCCTCGATCGACCGACGTCGGGCTCGCTGCGGTTCAACGGCGAGGAGCTCACGCGCATGTCGCCGGCGCGGCTCGCCGACTTCCGCAACCGCGAGATCGGCTTCGTCTTCCAGTTCCACCACCTGCTGCCCGAGTTCACGGCGCTCGAGAACGTGATGATGCCGGCGCTCATCGGGCGCGCGCCGCGGGCGCAGGCGCGCGCGCGGGCGCTCGAGATGCTCGAGCGGGTCGGCCTGGCGCATCGGACGACCCACAAGCCGGGCGAGCTGTCCGGCGGCGAACAGCAGCGCGTGGCGCTGGCGCGGGCGCTGGTCGGCGGGCCGTCGCTGCTGCTGGCCGACGAGCCGACCGGCAACCTGGACTCCCACACGGGACGAGAGATCCACGACCTGTTTGTCGAACTCAACCGGGAACTCGGGATGACGATGCTGATCGTGACCCACAACCCGGAACTCGCGGCGAGCATGCCGCGGGTGCTGCGGATGCACGACGGAGGGCTCGAGGCGGATGCGGGCGACGGTGCGTAGCCGCGCGCTCGCCGCGATGTTGGCGGTCGCCGCGCTCGCCGCCGAGCCGGCGGGCGCGCAGCCGGCGCCGCCGGCGTCGGCCGCCGCCGCGCTGTGGGGCAGGCGCATCGATCGCGTGCAGTTTCGCGGCAATCGCAAGGTCGAGGACGACGCCATCCGGGTCAACCTGATCTCGCGGGCCGGCGGCAAGCTCGACCCGGCCAAGATTCGCGAAGACGTGCGCGCCATCTGGAAGATGGGCTTCTTCGACGACGTTCGCGTCGAGGCGGAGCCGAGCGACACCGGCGGCGTCGTCGTCACGTTCACCGTCGCCGAGAAGCCGTCCGTGCGCAAAGTGTACGTGGCGGGCAACGACGAGATCGAACTGGACAAGATCAACGAGGTCATCGACCTCAAGCGCGACGAGATCCTCGACATCGCGAAGATCAAGCGCAATCGCGACAAGATTCAGGACCTGTACGTCGAAAAGGGCTTCTACCTCGCATCGGTGGACTACCAGGTGCGGCCGGTCAACGAGGCCGAGGTCGACGTGTGGTTCACGATCGACGAGCGGTCGAAGGTCGAGATCCGCGAGATCTCGTTCATCGGCAACGAAAAGGTCACGGACGAAGAACTGCGCCGCAGCATCCAGACGCGCGTCGGCGGCGCGATGTCTTTCCTCACCGACGCGGGCATCTTTCAGGAAGAGGCGTTCGAGCGCGATCTGTTGATCATTCAAGCGTACTACTACGACCGCGGCTTCATCAACGTGAAGCTCGGCAACCCGCAGATCCGGCTGTCGCGGGACAAGCGCTACATGTACATCGCGATCCCGATCGACGAGGGGCCGGTGTTCTCGATCGGCAAGATCGATTTCCAGGGCGACCTGATCGGTCCCAAGGAGGACTACTACAAGCGGCTGACCGTACGCCCGGGGGAAATTTTCAACCGGAGTAAGGTCGGCCAGGACATCGTCCGGCTCAACGACTACTACAAGGACAAGGGCTACGCCTATGTCAACGTGACGCCGCTCACCAGCGTGGACCTCGAGAAGCGGACGGTGGCGCTCACGTTCGAGATCGAAAAGGGCAAGAAGGTCTACTTCGAGCGCATCAACATCCGGGGCAATACGAAGACGCGCGACAAGGTGATCCGTCGCGAGCTGAAGATCGCGGAGGGAGAGCTGTACAACCAGACGGCGCTCGATGCGTCGCGCGGGCGCGTGATGGCACTGGGCTTCTTCGAGCGCGTCGACGTGTCGACCCAGCGCGGGTCGACCGACGAGTTCATCGAGGTCAACATCGAGGTCAGCGAGCGGCCGACCGGGACCTTCCAGATCGGCGCCGGCTTCTCGTCGGTCGAGAACTTCATCGCCCAGGCGCAGATCTCGCAGAACAATCTGTTCGGCCGCGGCCAGACGCTCGCGCTGTCGGCCCAGTTGTCCGGCCTGCGCCAGCTATTCCTGTTGCGGTTCGTCGAGCCGTACTTCCTCGACACCGACTGGACGTTTGCGTTCGATCTGTTCAACCAGACGAGGTCCTTCGGGTCGTTTGCGCGGACGTCGTCGGGCGGCAACCTCACGTGGGGGCGGCGCCTGAGCTTCGAGACGCGCGCGTTTTTGACCTACAAGCTGGAGTCGGTCGGCGTCACTGGAACGTCCGGCGGCACCACGTTCGTCGGCGCGCGCGCGCTGCCCGCCGAGGCGTCCAGCGTCGCGAACTTGTTCCGCGGCGGGGTCACGTCGTCGGTCCGGGGCTCGATCCAGTACGACTCGCGCAACAACCGCCTGTTCCCCACCGAGGGCTTCTTTCACAATGCATTTGTCGAGATCGCGGACACCTATACGGGGTCGGAGAACATCTTCGTGCGCTACGGCGGGTTTGCGCGCCACTATCGGCCGCTGTGGGGACCGTTCGTGCTCAAGCTCAACGCCGAGATCGGTGTGGTGACGAGCCGCGATCCCCTCGGCGTGCCGATTACCGAGCGGTATCTCATCGGGGGCATCAACGACGTGCGCGGGTTCCGGCCGCGGTCGCTCGGGCCGCGCATCCGCGTCCAGCAGCAGGGCGAGCCGGGCCAGGCGCTCGGCACGTTGCCCCTCGGCGGCAACATGCAGCTCATCTGGAACAGCGAGATCGAGTTTCCGTTGTTCCGCCAGGTGGGCATTTCGGGGGTCGTGTTCTTCGACGCCGGCAACGCGTTCAACCTCGAGCAGCGCTACTGCGGCGGCGCCGACACCGACTTGTCGCCGAAGGTCGACCCCTGTTTCGACTTCCCCGACTCGATCATCCACGGCATCCGGCGGTCGGCGGGTTTCGGCTTCCGGTGGATCTCGCCGATCGGCCCGCTGCGGTTTGAATGGGGGATCCCGCTGGATCGTCTGCCCGACGAAGAACCGTTGGTGTTCGAGTTTACGATCGGAAACTTCTTCTAACTGCGCGTCACCACTGCGCGGAGGCCAACAAGTCATGGTTCGCATTCATCACTCCATCGCGCTGGGCCTCGTCGGGCTCGGCCTCATCGTCATCGGGATGGTTCGCGCCGACGCGGCCGGCCCCGCCGCCACGAAAGTCGGCTACGTCGACCTGCAGCGCACGCTCAACGAGACGAAGATCGGCAAGAAGGCGCGCAAGCGGCTCGAGCGCGACAAGGACAAGAAGCAAAAGGAACTCGACGAGGCGTCGAAGGCGCTCGAAAAGGCGGCCGCCGAACTCAACAAGCAGCGGGCCGTGCTCAAGCCGGACGTACTGCGCCAGCGGGAGATGGAGCTACAGCAAAAGTACGTCAAGCTGCAGGAGAAGTTCGTCGGACTGCAGCAGGAACTCGCGGCGATGGAGGCCAAGCTCGTGCGGGACATCTTCGCCAAGGCGGCGCCGGTCATCGCCGACATCGCCAAGCGCGACGGCTACACGATGGTGCTCGAAAAGAGCGAGAGCGCGGTGCTGTGGGCGGTTCCGTCGATCGATTTGACCGATGAAGTCAACGCGCGGCTCGACGGCGGCAAGTAGCGCGCGCCGGGCGTCGCGGCGGCGCCGGTCGACGCGCCGGGCGCCGCGCCCCGTCGCGGCGGCGCCGGTCGACGCGCCGGGCGCCGCGCCCCGTCGCGCTCGTGCGTGGTAAAAGCGGGGCGCCATGACCGAACCCGCGATCAGCGCGCAGCGTATTCTCGACATCCTGCCGCACCGGTTCCCGTTCCTGTTGGTGGACCGCGTGCTCGAGGTGAGCGACGACAAGATCGTCGCGATCAAGAACGTGAGCTGGGGCGAGCCCTATTTTCAGGGCCACTTCCCCGGGATGCCGGTGATGCCGGGCGTGTTGATGGTCGAGGCGATGGCGCAGGCCGGCGGCGTACTCGCCCATGCCACCGGCGCGTTCGACCCGGACCGCCAGGTGTTGTTGTTCATGGCGATCGACAAGGTGAAGTTTCGCAAGAAGGTGACGCCGGGGGATCGACTCGTCATGGAGGTGGTCCCCTTGCGCAAGGGCAAGGTGTGGAAGCTGCGCGGCGAGTGCCGCGTCGATGGAGCCGTGGTGTGCGAGGCGGAGTTTCTCGCGGGCATCGCGCCCAAAGACGCGCCGGCGTGACGCGGGCGGGCGGCCGGGTCGCGGGAGCCGCGCTCGCGGCGGTATGGGCGGCGTGCGGTTCGACGGCGCAGCCGCACATCGAGCGCGACGACGATGCCGGTCCCGGGGTCGTGATCGTCAAACGGACCGCAGGTGGTGTGCGGCTCGCCGAGGAAGTGGAGCCCAACGACGCCGCCGGACACGGACAGCCGCTGTCGCCGCCGGGAGGCGTGACCGCGACGCTGGCGTCTGCGGCCGACGTCGATCGGGTCGCGGTCGCGGCCGACCGCGCGGGCTGGCTCGCGGTGGCCGCGGCGGCACCCGAGGGCATCGACCTCGTGGTCGAACTCGTCGGCCCCGGCGGCGCGCTGCTGGCGCGCAGCGATCGCGGCGGTGCGGGTGTGGCGGAGGGCATGCCGAACTACCCGGTCGAACCGGGGCGCTACGAGGTCGTCGTGCGCGAGTACGCGCCGAAACGCCGGCGTCGCAAGGCTCCGCGAACGACCCCGTCTCCGCCGTACACGCTCGCGGTCCGCTGGGCTCCGGAGCCGACGGAGTTGTTCGAACGGGAGCCGAATGCAGCGGAGCGATACGCGCGGCCTGTGGCGATCGGCGGTGAGGTCCGCGGGTATATCGGTTGGGAAGGAGACAAGGACCGGTGGCTCGTGCCGATCGACGGCGCGGAGCCCGACGAGGCAGTGGACATCGACGTCGACGGCGTCGATGGCGTCGCGCTGCAGGTCGCGGTGTCGCGCGCTGGCTCGCCGGTCCTGCAGCGCGCGGGGGCGCCGGGCCAGGCACTCGCGATCCGGTCGCTCGCGCTCGAGGCAGCCGGCGAGTCGCCGGCACCGCTGGCGCTCGCGCTCACCGGCAAGCGGTCGTCGTTCGACGAGCCGTACGCGCTGCGCGTATCGATCCGGCCGCTGCCCTACGACGCCGAGGCCGAGCCGAACGACGCGCCGGCGCAGGCGACGCCGCTGGCGGTCGAGCCGGGGCGGTCCGCCGGCGCGCGGCGCGGCGCGCTCACCCCCGGCGACGTCGACCTATACGCCGTGCCCGTCGCGGACGCCCGCCAGCAACTCGACGTCGCAGTCGAACCCGCGTCGCCCGGGCTCGACGTCGCCGTCGCGCTCGTGCTCGCGGATGGCACGGTGCTCGGCGAGGCCGACGCCGGCGGGCCGGGGGCGCCCGACAAACTCGCGGGCGCGGGCATCCTCCCCGGGGCGCGCGCGTTCGTGCGGGTGCAGCGCAAGCCGGGCGACGCGTCGGCGGCCGACGACGTGGCGCCCGGTTACACCGTGCGCTGGTCACTCGGCGCGGGCGGCGCGATACCGCGCGCCCTCGTCGAGTGACGGCGCGGCGGTGAAACCGCCGCGAGGAATTCGGGACACGCGGGGGCGTGTGCGGGCGGACGCGGTGCGCGCGCGCGGCGCGCGGGTTCGGGAGGTTGCGCATGGCACGGTCTCTGCTCCGGATCTCGACGGTCGTCCGACATCGGGGAGAACGTCGATGAAACTGATCGCTACCGTACTGTTGTCCACTGCGCTTGCCGTCGCCGCGTGCGGCGACGAGCGGGAAGCATCCCGGCGTGCACGGTCGTCCGCCGTGCGATCGCCGGCGCGGACCGGCGCGCGAGACCCAGCCGCCGCGCCCGCGACGCCAGGGACCGACATTCCGGGGCCGCTCCGGCATGCGCGCGCGCCCGAGCCCGCGCACCGGCCCGCCGGCGGGGCGGCGCCCGCGGAATCCGCGCATCGGCCCGCCGGCGGGGCGGCG
>RFGE01000048.1 GCA_003696105.1 Deltaproteobacteria bacterium
ATTCTGGCCAGGACGGTCGGGGTGGCGTCGGAGGGAGGCGACGGCGTGGTCGTGACGAGCGAGCGACAGCGCGCGCTGTTGCAGCGGGCCGCCGCGCGAGCGGACGCGGCATCGACCTTGGCGGCCGCGGGGGCGGCGCCGGAGCTTGTCGCGGTGGAGTTGCGGGATGCGGTGTCGGCGTTCGATGAGCTTCTCGGCGACCGGGTGGACGCGGACGTGTTGGACGTGCTGTTCGCGCGGTTTTGCATCGGCAAGTGAGCCGGTGCGGCGGTGAGGCGCGGACGGCATGCGGCGACGGAGAAGCGTTGCGCGTCCGATGGCGTGCCGCTAGGGTCGGGACGATGTCGCTGGCGTTCGTCGACGAGGAGCTCGCGAAACTCGAGCACGCGGGTCGTCTCCGCGTACTGCGGCACATCGACGGTACACAGGGACGCGAGGTGAGCGTCGATGGACGTCGCGCGATCAACTTTTCCGCGAACAACTATCTGGGGCTTGCGGGCGATGGGGAGGTGATGCGCGCGCTGGCACAGTGCGCGGACGAAGGGGCAGGGTCGGGGGGATCGCGGCTGATCGTGGGCAACCTGCTCGCCCACAGGGAGCTGGAAGCGGCGCTTGCGCGGTGGTACGGGGCGGAAGCGGCCGTGCTGTTCAACAGCGGATACCAGGCCAACGTGGGCGTGCTGCAGGCGCTGGCGGGTCGCGGCGACGCCGTGTTCTCCGACGAGTTGAATCACGCGAGTATCATCGACGGGTGCCGGTTGAGCCGAGCGGACGTACACGTGTACCCGCATCGCGATGTGGAGGCGCTCGAGCGCTCGCTTCGCCGGGTGCGGGCGCGGCGGCGGTTCGTCGTGACGGATGCGCTGTTTTCGATGGACGGGGATGTCGCCCCCGTGAGGGACCTCGCGGACGTGTGCGCCCGCCACGAGGCGGCCCTGATCGTGGACGAGGCGCACGCGGTCGGGGTGGTTGGGCCGGCCGGGCGCGGCGTCGCGGCGGCGGCCGGCGTGGTGCCGGACGTGGTGGTCGGCACGCTGGGCAAGGCGTTCGGCACGTTCGGGGCGTTCGCGCTCGCGCGGGCGGCGGTGGCGCGCTGGCTCGAAAACCGCGCCCGGAGTTTCGTGTTCACGACCGCGTTGCCGCCGCCGGTCGTCCGCGCGAGCGCACGCGCCCTCGCGGTGGTGGCCGGGCCGCGTGGAGACGGGCTACGGGCCGCATTGCAGAACAATATCGAAAGGTTACGAGGCCTGTTGGCCGACCGGGGGGTAGCAGTGGAACCTACCGAAATGACGCACATCGTGCCGTTCGTCGTGGGGGCGGAGGCGGATGCGATGCGAGCGGCGGCGCACTTGCTCGAGCGGGGGCTGTACGCGCAGGGGATTCGACCGCCGACCGTGCCGCCGGGTACGTCACGCCTCCGCATCGCGCTCATGGCGACGCACACTGAAGAGGACCTCGTGCGCCTGGCGGACGGCTTGGCCGACGTCGCGCGTTGGGTCGGAGGTGGCCGATGAGCGGCGAGCGCACGCGCGCTCTTCGCGCGCGGGACAAGCAGTTCGTGTGGCACCCGTTTACGCAGATGCAAGAGTGGAACGCCGGGGAGCCGCTGGTGATCGAGCGGGCCGAAGGCAACTGGCTCATCGACACGGACGGCCGGCGATACCTCGACGGGGTGTCCTCGTTGTGGGTGCTGGTGCACGGCCACGGGCGCCGCGAGATCCTCGACGCGATGCGGGAGCAGATGGAACGGGTGTGCCACTCGACCCTGCTGGGGTTGGCCAACGTGCCTTCGATCGAACTTGCGGAGGCGCTCGTCGAGATCGCACCGGTCGGCCTGACCAAGGTGTTCTATTCCGACTCGGGGTCGACCGCGGTCGAGATTGCGCTGAAAATGGCGTTTCAGTACTGGCGGCACGTCGGCCGGCCCGCCAAGCGCCGGTTTCTGTGCCTCGAAAACGGCTATCACGGGGACACGATCGGGGCCGTCTCGGTGGGCGGGATCCCGTTGTTCCACGGCGTTTTCGGGCCGCTGTTGTTTGACGCGATTCAGGTGCCGGCGAAGGATGACGCGGTGCGGCAAGCCGTGGCTCGCCACGCGGAGGAACTCGCCGCGGTCATCATCGAGCCGCTCGTACAGGGGGCCGGGGGCATGCTCGTGCAGCCGCCCGGATTCGTCCGGGCGGTGCGCGACGCGTGCTCCGAGCATGGGGTTCTGCTGATTGCCGACGAGGTGGCCACGGGTTTTGGCCGCACCGGGACGATGTTCGCGTGCGAACAGGAGGGGGTTTCACCGGACTTTTTGTGCGTCGCCAAGGGGCTCACCGGGGGATACGTGCCGCTGGCCGCGACGCTGACCACGGAACGGGTGTACAGTGCCTTCCTCGGCGACCGCCGCGAGGGCAAGCAGTTTTTTCACGGGCATACGTTCACCGGAAACCCGGTCGCATGCGCGGCTGCGCTCGCGTCGCTCCGCTTGTTCGAGACCGACCGCGTCCTGGAGCGCGTGCGACGACGCGCCGACCAGCTCGCACGTGGCCTGCGCGAGCGCATCGCGCCGCTGCCGGCCGTTCGGGAGGTCCGGCAAAAGGGGCTCATGGTCGGGATCGAGCTGGCAATACCGGGTGCCGCGTACGACGTGTGCCAGCGAGTGCGCGCGTACGGCGTGATCCTTCGGCCGTTGGGCGACGTCGTCGTGTGGATGCCGCCGCTGTCGATTGACGAGCGCGAGACCGAGTTGCTGGTCGATGCGACCGCGCGCGCGATCGAGGACTGCGGCGGCCGATGACGCGGCTCGCGATGGGCGACCGCGGGCGCTGCGCGGGAGCTGGACGCGGGCCGCGGTGTCGCGCGGAGGCGCGCCGGCGGTCCCGCGCGGAGGACGACGATCGCCGGGGGCAGTCGGCACGGCGATCGGAGCGTATGGAGTGAACGCATGGGGCGGCCAGACGGGGGCCAGCGCGCGGCTCGACGGCGGATGCACTGGTTCGTGACGGGGACGGACACCGGCGTCGGCAAGACGGACGTGTCGGTGGCGCTGCTTGGGCACGCACGGTCGCGGGGTTGGCGAACGGCGGGGATGAAGCCGGTGGAGACGGGGTGTGCGTGGGACGGAGCGACCTGGCGGGGGGCGGACGCGGAACGCTTGGCCGATGCGGCCACCGAGCGGCTGCCGATGGAGGTCGTCTGCCCGTTCCGGTTTGCGCTGCCCGCTGCGCCATCGGTCGCTGCGCGGTCGAGGGACGGGACCTGGGCGGGGCTCGATGGCGAGACCGAGGTCGAAGGGGCGAGCGCGATGGCGCGGGGGGTGTCGGTCGAGGGCATTCGGCGCGCGTTCGAGGCGATCGCGGCGACGGGCGCGGACGTCGTGTTGGTCGAGGGGGCGGGAGGGCTCCGGGTCCCCGTCACCGAGGAGCACGACATGGCGGACCTCGCTCTTGCGCTCGGGCTGCCCGTTTTGGTGGTCGCACGCGATGGGTTGGGGACGATCAATCACACGGCGCTCACGGTGGATGCGGCGCGGGCGCGGGGGCTCGAGCTCGCGGGCGTCGTGCTCAACGGCGTGCTGCCCGGGACCGACCCGTTGGCAGTGGACAGTAACGCGGCCGAAATCGAGCGTCTGACGGGCTGTCCCGTACTCGGGATTCGATCGCACGGCGGGGCGTGGCGGCGCCCCTTTCGCTGGCCACAGGAATAGGCGGCTGTTGCGCAGAGGCGCCGGCTCCGGTCGCGATCGGCGGGCGATAGTCGGCGGACGCCCTCGCGCCCTGCCGTGCCGCCCGTGGACACGCGCCGGCGTGGGCTGCGGGCGCGCGCCGAACCTCGCCTCGCGACCTCGCTGGCGCGCCGATACGCAACAGCCACCGATGGGCAGGGCCACCGGCTGCGCTCCGGGTGGCGGACGGTTGCCGGCCGACGTCGTCGTGGGGCGTCGACCTGCTTCGCCGGTGAGCGACCGGGGTCTGTCGCGGTCTCGACTCCGGGAGACCGTTCCGCGAGCGCGGTGGGCGGCGCCGCGAGGGACGACACGTGACTTGGCGCTCGCTGCGTTATGCCTGCGCGCCGGCGGTGACAGGGAGGAGCGTGCCGGACGGGCAGACGCCGGGCGGTCGGGGGGCGGCGCCGGTGGACGTTGTCGTCGAAGGGGATCGGGTTGCGGGCCGGACGCGGCGTACGTCGCGGGCGGGGGCAGTCGGCGCGCGAACGTGGGCGGACACGGACACGATCCAGGGCGGAGGGCGGCGCGGTGGGAGGTTCGCCGGAGCGGAGTACAAAGCGGGTGCCGGGTAGCGTTCCACGTGGAACGCGGCGCGCGCGGGCACGGCGCGCCCCACGGCGCATAACGCGGGTGCCGGGTAGCGTTTCACGTGGAACGCGGCGCGCGGGGG
>RFGE01000049.1 GCA_003696105.1 Deltaproteobacteria bacterium
AAGCTCGACCAGGACACGCTGGACAAGCTGGTGGAGAACACGATCAGCCAGCGCCGCGATCGCCTGCAGGAGCCGCGCTTCGTCAGTCAGGCGTTGTCGTCGTACGCGCTGCGCGGCAAGGACAGCCCGTACTTGTTGGCGCCGAGCAACCGCCAGCTTCGCAGCGCCAAGCTGAGCAAGCTGGCGAAGGTGTTGGCGGCCCTTCCGAACACGCGGCACCGCACGACCTACTTCGGGCCGCGCGACGGCGCGGCGGTGACCAAGATCGTCGCGATCGGCAAGCGCCACCGGAAGGTGCGGCCGCGCAAGCCGGTCGTGTACCGCAAGACGCGCGGCACCGAGATCTTCTTCGTGCCGAAGGACGTCGCGCAGTCCCAGATCATCCTGATGCTGCCGAAGCCGCCCATTCCGTTCGAGGAGCGCCCGAAGGCAGAGCTGTACAACGGCTACGTCGGCGGCGGTATGGGCGGCCTGATCTTCCAGGAACTGCGCGAGGCGCGCGGGCTCGCGTACAGCGCGTTCGCCGGACACCGCGCCGGCAGGCGCCCGAAGGACCAGTCCGGCGTGTTCGGCTACATCGGCACGCAGTCCGACAAGACCATCGACGCGCTCACCACGATGCTCGATCTGTTGCGCCATTTGCCGATGCAACCGGATCGGCTGGCCAAGGCCAAGCAGGCGATCGACCGCCGCTACCGCGCCAGCCGCGTCGACCCGCGGGCGGTCGCCAACTGGGTGCTGGCGTGGGACGACCTCGGTCGCGACAAGGATCCGCGGCCGTTTTACTGGGAGACGATCGGCAAGCTGGACCAGGCGGCGCTCGAGTCGTTCGCCGCGCAGTTTTCGTCCGGTCCCGCGATCATCAGCCTGATGGGCGACGAATCGCGCATCGACATGGCCGCGCTCGGCAAGATCGGCACGATCCGCCGCGTCAAGCCCGAGCAACTCGTGAGCTGGTAGCGCGGTGACGCGGCGCTCGCCCTCGCGCGTCACGGCGCGGGGGCGAGCGCAACAGCCGCCCAGGTCGCGTCCACCAGCGGCCCGTGCTCCCGGTCCGCTCCGCGCACCGCGTGCGACACGACGATCACCGCGCGGTCGCCACCGGGCGACCAGTACGCGGTGATGACGCCGTCGACGCGCGTGCCGCCGGCGTCGGCGACATCCGCGTAGCTCCACGGCGGCTGGACGTCCATGAGTTCGTGGCGCACGGAGTCGCGCTCGGCTACCAGCGTGACGGCGGGTGCGCCGCCGGCGGGGCGGCGGCCAAGGCGAGTCGGATCGGCGTCGATGTTCCACCAGCGCGTCTCGATCCGGCCGTCGCGCTCCGTCCACGCGAAGCGAGAACCGGCGGGAGGGTCGTCGCGCGCTGCGGCCGCGATCCGCCAGCCGCGCGCGGAGGCCAGCGCGGGGACCTGCGCGACCAGCGGCGTGTGGCGGCGGAAGGCGCGCCACGCCGCCGCGGGCCGGGCGCCGTTCCACACGGCCGACAGCGGGTCGTCCGCGGCGACCTCATCGCCCGCGATCCGCTCGCCGCGGTAGCGGGCGGTCTCGGCCCCGGTGGCCGCGTCGACCACGCGGACGATTTCGACCCAGTTGCGACCGGCGCTCCCGTCGTCGTAACCGTGCGCCACGCGGAGCGCGAATCGATCGCCGGCGGCCGTCCAGCCGACGAACTCGATCGACGTCGCGTGGTCGCCGGGAGTGACCGTCGCACGCGGCCCCGCGCCGTCCGGCGGGACCGCGGTCGCCGGGGCGGGTTCGCCGGCGGCCGGCGCGCCGGATGCTGCGGCGTCCCGCCCGCGATCGGGGGCCGGGGCCGGCGCGCGGTCGCTGCAGCCGGCGACCGTGGCGGCGCACGCGAGCACCGCGACTGAGCCGCGCGCCATGCACACAGCGTAGCCCGGATCGGGCCGCGGCGCCGCGCCGGCGCGGGCCGCGGCGCGCGCGCCCACCGGTTGCGACGCGCGGCGGTCGCGGTCGACGATCGGCCGCGCGTCAGCGTCCGAGCGCCGCGACGAGTTCCCGGAGCATCGCCAGCGTCCACGCCTTCGGGTACACCGGTCCGAGTTTCGCGGCCTCCGCAGCGACCCCTTCCGACGGGTCGCTGCCCGTGCAGAACGCGATCGGCAAGTCGGCGCGGCGCGCTCGGATCTCGCGCGCGAGTTGGACGCCGTTCATCGCCGGCATGTCGATGTCGGTCACCACCGCGTCGACGTCGAGCCCGAGCAACTCGAGCGCATCCTCGGGGTGGCAGGCGATCACGGGAATGTGACCGAGCTGCTGCAGCGCGTTGCCCAGGGTCGCGCCACACCCGACGTCGTCGTCGACCACGAGGATCTTCACGGCTGCCTGCCTCCCTTGGTTTCCTGTTTTGTTGTCCCGGCTACCCAAAATACAGAGCAACTTTCGTGCCGGCCGGGAACCACGGTCGGTCGCCGAGTTACGCACGCGGCGGCGCGGGATCGCAAGTTCTGTTGCGCAAGGGCGCAACGTCTGTTGACACCCCTCCGTCCGGCAGGCGACCGCGGGGGCTCGACGCCGCGCGCGGGGCACGCCGCGTCGGCGGCACCGGTGCGCGAGCGCGGCCGCTCGTGACAAGATGAGGGCATGCGCAGCACGGGGTCCAACCGATGGTGGGGGGTGGCCGCGCTCGCCGGCCTCGCCGCCGCGTGCGGCGGTGACGGTGCCGGCGCGGCGGCCGGCGCCGATGCCGGCCTGCGCGACGCCGCGGGCGGGCAGGCCGACGCCGGCGTGCGCGACGCCGGCGGCGCGGCGGACGCGGGAGTCCCGCCGGACCGTCCGGTCCGCTTCGTCGTGATGGGGGACACCGGCGAGGGCAATCAGGCGCAGGCGGACGTCGCCGCGGCGATCGCGGCGACGTGCGCTGCGCGCGGCTGCGACTTCGTCGTGCTGCTCGGCGACAACATCTACGACTCCGGCGTCGACTCGGTCGACGACCCCCAGTGGCAGACCAAGTTCGAACAGCCCTACCGCGACATCGACTTGCCGTTTTACGTCGTGCTCGGCAATCACGACTACGGCGGCAGCCTGTTCGGCTTCGACCAGGGCGGCCTCGGCAACGAGTGGGACAAGGGCCCGATCGAGGTCATGTACAGCGACGTGTCGGACAAGTGGGAGATGCCGGCGACGCACTACACGTTCACGTGGGGCAACGTCGGGTTCATCATGCTCGACACCAACAGCATCCTGTGGGACGACACCACCCACGGCGATCAGCGCGAGTGGTATGCGGCGGCGCTGGCCGAGGTCGCCGGCGCCGACTGGGTGTTCGCCGCCGGGCACCATCCATACCTGTCCAACGGCCGGCACGGCAACGCGGGCAACTACGAGTCGATCGAAGTGGGCGGCGTCGAGATCCCGAACCCGCTGCCCGTGCTCAACGGCGACCACGTCAAGGCGTTCTTCGACGACGTGGTCTGTGGCACGGTCGCCGTCTATTTCGCCGGTCACGACCACAACCGGCAGTGGCTGGACGCGCCGTCGGCGCTGTGCGGCGCGGAACTCATCGTGAGCGGCGCGGGCGCCAAGACGACGCCGTTTAGCGACCCCGCGCCGAACGCCGCCCACTGGCAGGACGATTCCACCGAAGGGTTCTTGTACGTCGTCGTGGACCGCAACACGTTCACCGGCCAGTTCATCGACCGCACCGGCGCGGTGAACTTCGAGCGGACGATCACGCGCTGACGGGCGCGTGCTACGGTGACCGCATGGTGCGCGATCGCCCGCTCACGTTACCTTCACCCGACGAGGCGCTGCCCGGCCGAGCCGAGCCGATGCCGGTTCCAGACCGCCACTTCGTACTCGGCACGCCCCTCGCGCCGCCGTTTCCCGACGGCACGGAGATGGCCCTGTTCGCAATGGGCTGCTTTTGGGGGGCGGAGCGCCGGTTCTGGCAGGTCGACGGTGTGGTCACGACCATGGTCGGCTACGCGGGCGGCTACACGCCGAATCCGACCTACGAGGAGGTGTGCACCGGGATGACCGGCCACGCCGAGGTCGTCCGGGTCGTGTTCGATCCGGCGCGCGTGACATACGAACGGCTGCTCCAAGTGTTCTGGGAGGGCCACGATCCGACCCAAGGGATGCGCCAGGGCAACGACGTGGGCACGCAGTATCGCTCGGCCATCTACGCGTATTCGCCGGCGCAGCGACGGCTTGCCGAGGCGTCCCGCGACGCGTACGCGCGGGCGCTCGCCGCCGCCGGGTACGGCCCGATCACGACCGAGATCGCCGATGCGCCGGCGTTCTATTACGCCGAGGACTACCACCAGCAGTACCTGGCGAAGAACCCTGCGGGCTACTGCGGGCTGGGCGGCACGGGGGTCGCGTGCCCGATCGGCGTCGGCGTGCCGGCGGCGTGACGGCGGCGGCGCGCGCGTCGCCGCGGCGCGGCCATCGCCTCCTACAGCGCGGCCAGATCGACCTCGACGAGCAGGCGCAGCAGGCGCAGCACATCGAGTCGGTCGCGCTCGTTGAACCGGGCGATGAGATCCCGCACGGTCGTCGCGCCGTCGAGCGCGGCGTGGACGTACGCGATCCGTTCGCCGAGGCCGAATGCGTCCAAGCGCGACGGCGTTGCGCGCGCGCGCCGCGGGCGGCGGTCGAGGGCGCGCGCGGCCCACGCGCTCACGGCCCGGTCGGGGGTTGCCGCGGCTCCGGCGCCCAGAATTTCGAACGTGTTCAGGTGGAGCGGCAACGCGGGCCACGGGTTCTCGCGGCCGGCATACCAGCGGTAGCGGCCGTCGGTCCACGTGCACACGTCGACCAGCTTCGCGCGCACTTGCGCGGTGAGCTGGCGGAACGCGTCGAGCGGCCGCATCAGGCGCAACCCGACCAGTGTGTCTCCGAGGCGGCCCCCGAAATGCGGCAGCAGCGCGAGTGCTCGGCGCAATTGGTCGGCGGTGATCGCTCCCTGCGCGACCAGATACTCGCCGAATCGCTCGCTCAGCACGTTCGAGCGGACGAACAGCGGCTGTCCGTCGGCGAAGTAGGCCTCCTTGACCGCGTCGCCTCGTTCGACGACGAGCAGCCCGTCGAGCCGGTGATGGCCGATGCGGTAGAGCACGCGCAGCGGGGACGTGCGGTCGAACGTGCCGAGGCTGTCGGGCGCGTCGCCGGGCTCGGGAAGCTGGGTCGGAGCCCGCTTCGGCACCGGCGCCGACGGCGCGTCGTCGAACACGATCGGGATGCCGTCGTCCGACGGCGAGTCGTCTGCATCTTCCAACCCGGGCGTCGTGCGGAACAGTTCGCGGCCGACCCGCGCCTGCTGCTCCGCTTCGAGCTTGCGCGCGCGCGTCGCCGGACCGCTGAGCGTGGCGACTTCCGCGATCTCGTCGGCGACCGGCTCGCCGGCGAGCAGGGCGGCGCGCATTTTCTCCGACTCGCTGCGGTCGAGGTCAGCCATGAATGCGGCGACGTCTCGGCGCGTGACGCGCTGGCCGCTCGCGAACAACCAATCGCCGAGCGCGTCGCGGAATGCGCCGGCCGTCGCGAACCGATCGGCCGGGTCGCGCTGGAGCGCGCGATCGAGCAGCGCGCGCAGCGGCGGCGGAATGGCGGCGCCGTATCGGTCGAGTCGGTCGAGCTGGACGTCGCGGACCATCAGCAGCACGTCGAGATCGCCGGGTCCGGTAAACAGCCGGCGCATCATGAGCAGCTCCGCGAGCACGACCCCGGCGGCGAACACATCCGAGCGGTGATCGATCGGCGCGCCGATCACCTGCTCCGGCGACATGTACCCGTACTTGCCCTTGAGGGTGCCGGTCTGGGTTTCATAGCGGCGCCGCGCCGCGCGGGCGATGCCGAAGTCGGCCAGCTTCACGTGTCCCTGCCGCGACAACAACACGTTCCCCGGTGACACGTCGCGGTGGACGATGTTCAGCGGGGCCCCGTTGGCGGTGCTCGCGCGGTGCGCGTAGTCGAGCGCGTCGAGAACCTCGTGGACGATGTGCACCGCGATCGGCTGGGGGAGGGCGAGCCCCTCCGCGCGGCACTGGCGGACGAGCGTGAGTAAGTCGACGCCGTCGACGAACTCCATCGCGATGAACAGATCGGCTCCTTCGGCGTCGAGTTCGTAGACCTGGACGATTTTCGGGTGCGATAGGTGGGCGGTGAGCTTGGCCTCGTCGATGAACATCGCGACGAAGTCGGCGTCTTCGGCCAGGTGCGGGAGTATCCGCTTGATCGCGACCTGTCGCTCGAAGCCGTGTTCGCCGCGCACGCGCGCGCGATAGATCTCGGCCATGCCGCCGACGGCGATCTTTTCGATCAGCTCGTAGCGGCCGATGGTCCCGAGCGCGGCGGCGGGCACGCAGCCAGTGTACACCGTCACCCGCAGGTCCGGAGGCGGGCATGCCGGGCGGGTCGCGAAAGGGAGCAGGTATACTGGGGCAGTGATCTTCGCGGTCGGGGACATTCACGGCTGTGCCAGCGAGCTGCGGATGCTGCTCAACCGGCTCGCGCTCACGCGGGACACGACGGTCGTGTTCGTCGGCGACTACGTCGACCGCGGCCCCAACGCCCGCGAAGTGATCGACACGGTGATCGAATTGCGCGAGCAGGTGCCCGTCGTCGCTCTGATGGGCAACCACGAGGCCATGTTCCTCGATTTCCTCGACGACCCGTACTCGGCGCGCGCGGGGGCGTTCATCTACAACGGGGGCAGTTCGACGCTCGCGTCTTATGCCGATGCCCACGGGGAGGTCGACATTCCGCCCGCGCACATCGACTTCCTGCGGTCGCTGCGGCTGTATTGGGAGAGCGAGCACGCGTTCTTCGTCCACGCCGGCGTACCGACCAAGCCGCTCGACTCGATCGATCCCGTGGCCGATCGCGCGGCGCTGCTGTGGATTCGCCGGCCGTTCCTGTCCACTGACTATCGCTGGTCCAAGGTCGTCGTGCACGGGCACACTCCGGTGCGTCGGGTCACGATTCGGCCCAATCGCATCAACATCGACACTGGCTGCGTGTTTCGCCGGCGATTGTCAGCGATCGCGCTGCCGGGCGACCGCGTGTTCAGCGTGCCCCGGCAACGGCGGCCGCGGCGCGTGTTGCTGCGCGACGTGCGATCGCAGCGTGCGGCGGTGCGTTTTCGCGGGATCGTGCCGGTGCGCGTCACGATCGGCGATCGGGTCGTGCCGTTCGAAACGGTCGACTACAGCGAGATCGGCATGTACATCCGAGATCTCGCGGAACGTGACCGGCCGATCCTGTCGCCGGGAGATCGCATCGCCGGCACCATCGGGCCGGACGCCGCGTCGCTCGTCGAGTTCGTCGGCCAGGTCGTGCGCCATCGGCGCGACGACCGGGGCGACCATTACGGCGTTCGCGTGTTGTCGTCGGGGCCGTCGCGGCGCGACTGACGCGCGCCGCGCTATTCGTCGGGCGAATCCGACGGCGTGCGGAACGTGATGCGCGGCATCAGATCGGGCGGCACCGGTGGGCTCGAAATGCGCGGCGCGCGGCGTCGCGGAGCGGCCGGCTCCTCCGGGGTCGCGCCCGCCGGCGAGCGCGACCGCTTCGCGCGCACGGCGTCGCTCAACTCCACGCTCTCGGTGACGAGCGCGGGAAGGTCGCGGTCCGCCGCCCGCTCGCCCGTCGGCTCGTCGTCCGCCGGATCGGCGGCGCCCGTGCCGGCCGCCAGGGGGGGCGCGGTCGCCGCGCGGCCGCCCGCCGGCGTGCCGACTGCGCGGTGATCGGGATCGTCGTCCGGCGTCGGCTGCAGCGGAAACGTGCGCGCTCGTCCTCCCGCGGTCGCCGCGCGCCGGCGCACCGGGTCGAGCGCGAACGCCGTCGCGAGCCACTCGGCGACCGCGCGCCGCGTGGCCGCGACGCCCATCTCGTGCAGCGTCTGGTCGATCGCGTCCCGCATCGCGCCGGCGCTGGAGAACCGCTGCGCCGGGTCGACCGCGAGCGCGGTCATCACGATCTCGTCGATGGCCGGCGAGCACGCGGCGCCCGCGGCAGACGGCGGCGCGATCCCGGCGTCGAGCGCGGCGCGCGCGGCAGCGGCGCTGTCGCGCGGCAACAGCGGCTGCGCGGTGAGCAACTCGTATGCGATCGCGCCGACGGCGAACACGTCGGCGCGCGCGTCGATGCCCTCTCCGGCCATCACCTCCGGCGCCATGTATCCGAGTTTGCCGGCGACGAGCTGCCGGCGGCGCGCACCGGCAGCGCTCGCGGCGCGCGCGATGCCAAAATCGATCACCTTCGCGTGCCCTTCGTCGGACACGATCACGTTCGACGGCGACACGTCCGCGTGCACCAGGTTGAGCGGGGCACCCGTGCGGTGGTCCACCTGTGCGTGGGCGTAGCCGAGCGCGTCGAGCATCTCGCCCACGATGCACAGCGCGGCCGCGACCGGCGCCGGGTGCGCGACGGCTCGCGCCTGGCGCAGCACGTGCACGAGGTTTCGCCCGGGCAGGTACTCCATCGCGATGAAGTAGCGGTCGCCGACCTTCCCCAGGTCGTGGATCTGGACGATGTTGCCGTGCGACAGGCGAGCCGCCAGCTTGGCTTCGCGGACGAACGCGCGGACGAAGCCGGCGTCGATCTCGAGGTGCGGCAGCAGGCGCTTGAGCGCATCGACGCGTTCGAAGCCCTCGATCCCCCGCCGGACCGCGCGATGCACGGTCGCCATGCCGCCCTTGCCGAGGCACTCGTATACCTCGTAGGGCCCGAACACCTCCGTCGGCTGCGACACCTTGACTGCCCCCTGTGCCCGGGATTATCCGCCCTCACCGAGTGTATTTTCAATTGCAGAAATGCACGACGGCGAACCGAGGTTCGGTCGCCGGGCGACCAGTGGACGCGTAACGTAGCGAAACTGTGTAGCGTCGCGGCGGGCGAGGCGATCAGTCGACCGGATTGATGATCTTGACGTCCGACCCGCCCGGGTAGCCGTACGACCCGACGTTGTAGTACCCGTACACGGTGAGGCCGACCGGCTCGCTCGCGACCACGCGGTGGACGCCTTCGGCCATCGCGCACGTCATCTGTTCGTACTGGATCCCGTTGACCGGGCCGATCGGGCGGATGTCGCAGTCCGGTCCGAACTCGCCGCTGCCGTCGATTTCGACGCTCGCCGTGTCCGGCTTGGCCAGCACCATGTAGTTGTCCTGGAACGTCGTCGGCACGAGGAAGACGTACTCCTTGCGGTGCTGATCGGCGGCCGGGAACACCACGAACGTGGGATCGCCGATGCCGCCCTGCGGGATGTAGCCCTGGCTCAGCAGGAACTGCCCCACCATGATCGCGCCGCCGTCGGCGTGTACGGTGAACCCGTTGTACGCGTACAGCGCCTTGTACTCGCCCGCGTTGAGCGTGAAGCTGTCGAATGGCGCGGGCAGGTTCGTCGTGACGCGCGTGTTGTCCTCCGTGGCCAGGATGCGGTAGATGTCCGGCTCTTCGTAGTTCGGGTCGGTCGACCGCACCGGACTGCGGCTGATCGCGAAATCCCACCCGAGCGCCGTCGTCGGGAACATCTGTTGCTCGAGGTGATCGGTGCAGCAAGTCTCGCCGTCCCAGCCGGGCGGGTCGGGCGGATTGGTGCCGCCGGTACCGATGCCGCGTTCGAGATTCGAGAACACGATCACCGGCTTGTCCGACACGATGCGGCTGCCCGTGAAGTCGCCGTCGCGGTCGAGGTAGTTCAGGCAGTCGAAGATGGACACCTGCGGCTGGTCCGACGCGAGGTTCACGACGTCGTACGGCCCGATCGTGACGTCGATCGTGCCGCCGGCAGGCGTCGCCGGGATCGCGATGCCGCTGTCTCCGCCGCTGGGCGCGACCGGATGCGTCGGGAAGATCTGCACCCGCGTGTCCTCGTACACGCCCACGATGGTGATCGCGGTGTGGTCCGGGATGCTCTCCATCGCGCCCGGCTGGCCGGGCGGCGGCCCGCACGGGTTCGCCGTCGGGTACCCGAGCACGTAGTAGTTCTCGCCGAGCGCCTGGCGCGGAATGAGGATCGACGCGTCGTTGGAGAACTGCTGGATGACCGGTTGAAACTGGTACGCGACCACCGGGGCGTTGGACTCGATGCGATACGCGTGGGAGCTCACGAACGTGTTCGACCCGGAGTTGGGCACGTAGGTGCCGTTTTGGCCCATCGAGCCGTCCACCTCGCGCTGCGGCAGGTCGATCTGCACGAGGTCCATCGGCGGGATCGTCTCGGACGCGACCAGCACTTCCTGCAGCGGTTCGCCGAAGCGCGCCACGTTCTTGAACACATCGATGCGGACCTCGTACTCGTTGACGTTGGCGACCGCGATGGCGAACTGCTGCGCTTGCGCGTCGTTTTGGATCGTCCCGGTCACTGCCTCGTTGTCGAGGTCGACGGCGTAGAAGTGGCAGCCGACGTTCGACGGGATCTGATCGGAGCGTTCGCACGGCGTGAGGCAGAAGCCGTTGTGACACACGTCGTTGCCGTCGCACTGCTCGACGAGCTCGCCGCCGGTCCCGTCGTCGTTGCACTGCCAGACCTCGTTTTCGTCCGGTCCGGCGCAGTACGTCGTGCCGGGCGCGCAGTCTCGGCACCCGAGGTCGGGAACGCAGACCTGCCCGTCCGGGCAGCCGCCACCGCACCGATCGGCACCGCCGTCCCCGGTGTGATCGTCGTCGTCTCTCGCTTGCGTCGAGGGGCCGCACGCGATCGCGGCGGCCAGAAACGTGAAACCGAACCAGCGCATGAACCCTCCCTGCTGCGCTCCCGAGGTGTGCGCGGCGCGCCGATTCGGCTCGCACGATCGTGCGCAACCTGGAGCCGGGGCTTGCAGTATAGTGCCGGCGTCTCGACCGCTGCCGGCGCGCGGTCACGCCAGCTGCAGGCCGCAGTCGCTGCAGGCGCCGTCGACGAGCGGCGCGGCCGTACCGCAGGCGGGGCA
>RFGE01000050.1 GCA_003696105.1 Deltaproteobacteria bacterium
CGGCCGGCCCGCCGGCGGGCGGCGGCGACGCGCGGGGCGGGGAGCGCGCGCGACATGTCGGTCGATGTCGGACGTGGCGGCCGTATCGGTAGTGGCCCTCGCGGTTTCCAGCGGCCAACTTGGTCGTCGCCTGTAAGCACGCTTGCACTGGAAAAATCGCGTTGCGCAACTTGATCGTCGTCAGTGGCGCCGCTGGCCCCTTCGCCGAGGATCGGACCATGCGCGCTGTGTGTCTTGTTCTCGCCGGGGCGGTGGCGGTCGCGGGTTGCGACGACAACGAGGCCCCGGGCCAGAGCTTCTACGACCGCGAGATCCAGCCGATCTTCAACGCGTCGTGCGTCGGCTCGGTGTCGGGCTGTCACGCGGCGCGTCCGGACGACCCATTCGCGTTCGCGGCGGGCAACCTCGATCTCACCAGCTACGAACACGTCCAGCTGCGGCGCGATGTGTTGCGGCAGTTCAGCGCCTACCCGGTGCCGCTGTTGCTCATCAAGGCGGTCGATCGCACGTGCGACCTGCAGATCGCCTATCGAGACGAGTTCTTGTGCATCGACGTGCCGCACGCCGGCGGTCCGATCCTGCAGGTCGGGTCGCCGGCGTATCTGACGCTGCTGCAGTGGATGCAAAACGGCGCGACGCGAACGGGGCTGCCGCCCGAGGACGACGGGGGCACGGGCGAGGGCCCGTGTTCGACCTACGTGCCGGACGAGTTCGATCCGGCGCCGATCCTGGCGGATCCGACGTTCGGAGAGTTCCGCGACAACGTCCAGCCGGCGCTCGAGGGATGCGCGAGCCGATCGTGCCACGGGGCTCCGCAGTCGGACTTCTACATCACCTGCGGCGACGACGACGCGCAGATCGCGTTCAACTTCCAGCAGGCGCGCGCGTTCATCGACGATCCGATCGACAACTCGGAGCTGTTGCAGCGGCCACTTCCCGTGCTCGAGGGTGGTCTCGGCCACACCGGCGGCGACGCGTGGGGCTCGCGCGACGATCCGACGTACGCGGCGATCCGCGACTGGGGACAGAAGGTCGGACCGATCCGGTTCGGCGAGGGCGACCCGGGGCGCCAGTTCTTCGCCGATCACGTGCAACCGCTGCTGCTGAGCCGCGGCTGCCAGTTCGAGGCCTGCCACAGTCCGCAGGCGTTCAACGACCTCAAACTGCGGCCGGGCGCACAGGGGTTCTTCTCGGCGGTGGCGCTCGAAAAGAACTACAAGGAGGTCAAGCAGGATTTCATGGCGATGGAGATGCCGGACGCGCGCAGCGGTCGCGCCGTCGCCAAGGCGATCCTTCCGGCGGTCGGCGGCATCTTCCATCGCGGCGGGCCGTTGCTCGAGACGCCCGGGGCCGGGCCGTCGGTGCCTTCGAACTGCCCGTCCGTGTACGACCCGGACACGGCGAGCGCGTTCTGTACGCTCCAGGAGTGGGTGAACATCGAGCGGGCCAAGCTGATCGCGGACGGCGAGGCGACGCCGATGGGGCCCGGCGACACGGTGCCGCTCATCTACGTCGATCGCGAGGACACCCACGTGGCGTCGCCCCTCGAGTTCGACACGTATCAACCGGGGTCCGACATCATGCGCGTCGACCTGACGCTCGGTCCCGACGGCGCGATCGTCGGCGTCGGGACGCCGCGTTCGATCCTCGGCAGCTGCCCGGGGACTCGCTCGGTGCGCGACGCGAGTGCGCCGGCCGTCAACGTCGACGGGCGGACCGTCGCGTTTTCGATGCGGCTCGCCGAGGGAGAACCGCGGGATATCTACGTCGTCGACATCGACGGCAACGGGTGTCGGCGAGTGCATCCGGACGGATTCCCGGACGAGGTCGACGGGATCAAGGTTCACAACTTCGATCCGGTGTGGTCCCCCGACGGGGAGTGGATCGTGTTCGCGTCGTCGCGCGCGGGGACGGTGTCGCGCAAGCTGTTCTTGCCCCAGTCGGACATCTGGCGGATGCGCGCCGACGGCACCGAGCCGGAGCAGATGACGGTGCTCACCAACAGCGAGATTCAGCCGGGCATCATGCGCCTCGGGCGCATCACGATGTCCACCGAGAAGGTGTCCGACGGCTTCTATCAGGTGTCGGGGCGGCGTCTGAACTGGGACCGCACCGACTATCATCCGCTGCTCGCGCAGCGCGCGATGTCGCCATTTTGCGACCCGAACGATCTGTCGGTCGAGTGCCCGTCGATCGGCTACCACCAGGCCACCGAGATCACCGAGGGGGCCAACGGGGACTTCTTGGTCATCCTGTCGGACCCGGGCGCCCGCGGCGGCGGTGGCACGCTCGGCATCTTCAACCGCAGCGTCGGGCCGTTCGAGATGGGGCGCAACGACCCCGGGTACGCCAAGTCGCTCACGATCGTCGACCCGGCGGCGACCGGCCGGGTCGGCAGCCCGACCGAAGGTGTCTACCGGTCGCCGATCAGTCTGCCGGATACCGGCATCCTCGTTGCGTATGCCGCGTACACCGGCGACCTCGGAGCGGCGACCGCGCTCGACTACGATCTGGTCGCGACGCGGCCGTGCGTTCCGCCGGCCCCGGGCGCGACGTGCGTCCCCGAGCGCACCGTAATCGTCGGCGGCCCCGGCCAACAGATCGAGCCGGTGCTGGCGATCAAGCGCCCGGCGCACGCGGGGTACGAAAACCGCCGCCAGCTCGTGTTCGGCGGCGGCATTCGGCCGGAGATCACGGGGGGCACGGAAAACGCCGTCGCCTACGTGATCGATGCGCCGCTGATCTTCACGCTGCTCGTCGCCAACCTGCGTCGCGGCCGGCCGGTCGATGCGTTCCGCACGGCCCGGTATCTCGCCGCATACGTCGAGCAGCCGGCGCCCGCCGGCACGACCGCGCCGACGGACGGCAAGGACCACTATGAAAACCGGATCTACGCCGGCCGCGTGCCGCTATTCGAGGACGGCTCCACCAAGATTCGCGCGCCCGCGTTCACGCCGTTGGTGCTCGCGCTCGAGGACGCCGACGGCAACACGGTGATCCAGATGCGCGAGACGCACCAGTTCGGTCCGGGAGAGACGATCAGTATGGGCGTGGTCGAGCCGGTGTTCGACGGCGTGTGCGCCGGCTGCCACGGCAGCATCTCGGGGCGAGAGTTGGACGTGATCACGAGCCCCGACGTCCTCACCGGTGCGAGCCAGTCGCTCGCGCTCGACGCGGAGCCGATGGCGCCGTCGCGGTAGCGCGGCCGAGGCATCCACCGCACGAGCGTCGCGCGCCGTGCCGGCGGCGTACGGCGGAGGCGTCGTGGGTCGCGCGGCTAGGAGGCTGTTGCGTATAGCCGCTGGCTGCGGTCGCGATCTGCGGGCGATCTTCGGCGTCCGTCCTCGCGCCCTTCGGTACCGTATGTGGATACGCGCCCTCGTGCGCTGCGGGCGTGCGCCGAACCTCGCCTCGCATCTCGCAACCTCGCTGGCGCGCCGATACGCAACAGCCTCCTAGCTTGCTTCACCTCGTGGGGCGCGCGAGCGACGGCGACGGGATCACGTGATTCCGCGCGCGACGCGGGCGGTGGCGAGCGCCCGCCCAGGTGGCGGCGGCCACGGGGGCCTCCGCGATGCGGCACGGAATCTGCGATGACTGCCGGGCGTGAACCGGTCGCGCGACGTGGCAGCGGTGGTAGTCGGCTTCGCGGTGGCGGTCGGGTGTGCGCAAGGCGCGGAAACTGAAGTGCGCCACCACGCCGCCGCGGTCCGCGCGGCGACGGAGGGCGCGGCCGCCGGGGCCTCCGACTGGGACTCGCGTCCCGATGTCGTCACCGCTGCATCCGAGGTCGAGGGACTGTGGGTGAACGTCACGGAGCCGGCCGACGGCGCGCGGGTACAGCCGGGCTTCCCGATCTACGTCGCGGCCGGACCGGGCATCCGGGTCGAGTCCGTGGAACTCCGGATCGACGGCGATCCGGTGGTGGTCTGGACGACGGCGCCGTATCGAGTCGACGCGCCCGATCTGTCGGCGGGCGTCCACGTCATCGAGGCGCGCGCGACCGACGGCTCCGTGGCCGCGGACGATTCGATCGCCGTCGAGGTCGCGGGAGGAGCGCCCCATCCGCCCGGCGTCGATGCGGGCCCCGATCGGCCGACGGGTGGCGCTGACGCGGGGCGCGCTCCCATGCCCGGCCCGGACGCGGCCGGAGCGCCGGCCCCGATCGACCCGAACCCGCCCGGTGCACTCGGATGTCGCGTGGAAGCGGGCGGCGGAACCAGCCCGGGCATCTCGGCGTGGCCGCTCGTGCTCGCGTGGCTGTGGACGTGCAGGCGCCGGCGGAGTGTGCGCTGCGCTGCGGTTCGACGGCGGCGCCGCCGCGGCGTACGCGGCGCTGATGGCGCGCGACGGCGTGGTGAACACGGCGGACCCGCCGGCGACGACGCTGTTGACCGCGCCGCTGTACGAGGATTCGCCGAACCACGTCAACGCGACGTGGCTCGACGCGAACGCTCCGCATGGTCAACTCGTGTTGCGGTGGATCGACGACGGCGCGCCGCAGTGGCCGCCGCGCGAGGACCGGCGGGGGCGGCGGTGAGCGGCTAGCCGAGCAGGAACGCGGGCGGCGGTGAGCGGCTAGCCGAGCAGGAACGCGGGCGCGTTGAGCTGCTCGTCGTCGGCGTCGAGGCACCGAACGATGGACAGGTTGGCGCCGGCCGGACCGGCGAGGTCGAGGACGGCGCCGTCCACCGTGCGGCCGTCCGCCTCGCGGACGACCTTGACGCGCGGGCGGTCGGGGCCGGTGGCGTCGCGCGGCGCCTCGACCACGAGCGCGGCGCGGCCGTCGGACAGCGCGACCAGCGAACCGATCGGGTACACGCCGACGCGGTTGACGAGCAATTTGACCGCAACTGGATCGTAGCGGCGGCCGGACTCGGCCATCAGCACGCGCAGCGCTTCGTCGGGCAGCAGCGCGGGGCGGTCGGCGGTCGGCGTCGTGAGCAGATCGTAGGCGTGGGCCACGGCGATGAGGCGGCTGGCGGCCGACGGCTCGCCTTCCGCGGCGCCGCCGACCTCGGCGGCGACGGCGGCTCGGCCGATCATCCGCGCGTCGCGCACGCCGGCGCGGACGAGCTTGCACACCGACTCGAGCGCCGCGCGGCGATCGGCGTCCCCGGTGCGGCCGGCGGGGACGAACGCGCGGCCGAGGTCGTGCAGCGCCGCCTGCAGCGCAAGTTCGGACCGATGCGACCGCGACATGCCCAGCGAGTGGGTCATCGCGATCGTGAGGACAGCCGTGTTGGTCAGGTGGTGGTGGACGCCGGACTTGTGGCGCTTGAGGTGGACGAGCGACATCATCAGAGCGGCACACGCATCGCCGACGTCGATGAGTTCCTGCAGCGGCCGTTTCGCGTCGACGACGCGCGCGCGCGCGCCGGTGCGGATGCTGTCGATGATGCTCTCGAGTGCGACGCTCGCGAGCGAGTAGGCGCGCAGGGCGCGGAACCGGTCCGTGACTTCGAGGCTCTCGCCGTGGCCCTCCTCCGGTGGCGGATCGAACCGGATGCCGGGGACCGACACGCGGGTCATGTCGCCGTCGGCGTGGCCGCGGAGATGGTCGCGAAACTGGCGGGCGGCTTCGAGCCAGCGCTCGCGGTCGGTGACGTCGGTTGCCTCGATGCGGCCGACGCCGACCGCGGCCCACACGTGCTGCAGGTATTCGGCCTGTTCGAAGCCGCCGGCGTCGAGCTTGACCAGGTCGCGGTTGACGTAGGCGCCGTCGCCGACCAGTTCGAGCGCGGCGCTTCCGTGTTCGGCCAAAAAAGCGTTCGCGATCGCGGCGATGCGATCGCATGCCGCGTGCATGGTCGGGTTGTTCAACTCATAAATGAGCGCGGTCTTCGTGAACACGAAAGCCGCGGCGAGCAGTTCGCGCTGCTGCGCGGTGAGCCGCGGGCGGGCGCCGTCCTCTGCGAGCGCGTCGAGCGCGGCGAGATCGAGGTGCGTGTCGTCGCGATGCGTATCAGTCATCGTCCTGTAGGTAGGCGCGCAGCAGGTCGTCCACGCCGGCGGCCGGCGGGCGCTGCGTGGCGGCGGGCGCCGGCGGCGGGTCGGCGCGGCGAGTGGGGGCGGGGGCGACGCGGGCGGTGGGCGCGGCGGCCGGGGGCCGCGGCGCGCGGTCGGGCGCGGGA
>RFGE01000051.1 GCA_003696105.1 Deltaproteobacteria bacterium
CTCGCTGGCGCGCCTATACGCAACAGCCCGCTTGCGCGTTCGCCTCGCGCGGCGGCAGCGCGCGGGCGCGCCGAAAACTTGCCACCGCGTGCGCGGCGTCTCGATCATCAAGCATGCGCGTACGAGTAACGTGGCCGGACGGACGGGAGCGCGAGGTCGAAGTCCACACCTTGCGCGACCTCGATCGCTTCGTGGGATGGCACATGCAGCAAGGGCGCACGCTCGACCTGCGCCTGGACGGCGAGGGGCTTCAGCTCGTCGTCGAAGACCGGTAACCGCGCGCGCCGCGCAGCTGGCGCACGGCCGCGCAGCCATGGCGCGCGGATCGTGGGGCCGTGTACCGCGACGCGGGCGGTTGCCGGCGCGCGCTCGCTCGCCTCGCCGGCGGCTACGGCGCGACGAGGTCCGCGACCTCGGGCGGCTCGGCGTCCGCGTCGGCGTAAAACTGCCACGTGTAGCGGAAGCGATAGCCGCTGCGCTCGAGCACGAGGGTGAGCCGGCGCAGGTCGGGGCGATAGAATCCGGGCGCATAGAACACATAGTCGCCGCCGCCGTCGTACAGGTTCACCGGCACGCGGTAGACGAAGCCGGTATCGTGGTTGAACCCGTCGCGCTCGGGAATGACGAGCGTATGGATGTGGCCAGCCTCCCGCGGCTCGACCGCGGTCGGGTACAGGCGGCGACCGCGATCGTCCTCGAGCCACGCCTTCCACCGGTTCAGGTCGGTCATGTCCTTCCACCGGTGGATGAGCCGCACGCGCGCCCGCAGCCGATCGCGCGTGACGAGCACGATCTGCGCGCTGTTCGGCAGCCGCAACCCCGGCGGCAGGTACATGTCCGACAGCAGGATCGCCTGCTCCGTAGACGAACGGGCGACCGGATCGACGCCGAGCAGAAGCCGCGGCTGCACGGCGCGCACGTGCCACTGGCGGTCGCAGCCGCCGGCGCCCACCGCCGCGGCGGTCGCCAGCGCCAACGCCGTGAGCCGCGCCCGCACCCCGCGATCGTAGCGCCGGCGCCGGCCGCGCGGCCGAAAAAACCGCACCCGCAGCCGCCGCGCCGGCGTCGATGCCCCGCGTCGTACCGAAGTGGACGTCCCGCCGGGCGGCCGACGGCGGCCGACGGCGCTAACATGGCGCGCCATGGTGCGACGGATCCTGTGGCTGGCCGCGGCCGTGGCCGCGTGCGCGTGTGACGGGCGCGTGGACTGGCGGCGCGGCGACGCCGACGAACGGCCGGCGCGGATCGAGCCGGTGGTCGCCCGCGATCCGGCCGGCCCGGCGATCGAGTACACGCTGCGGTTCGACGATCGCGCGACCCACTACATCGACGTCGCGATGTCGGCGCCGACCGAGGGCGCCGACACCGTGGACCTCATGATGGCGACCTGGACGCCGGGCAGCTATCTGATTCGCGAATATTCGCGCCATGTGGAGGACCTGCGCGCGGCCGGCCCGGACGGCTCGCCGCTGCCGGTGGACAAGCGCGCGAAGAACCGCTGGCGGGTGGCGTGCGCCGGCGTCGACCGCATCGGCGTGCGCTACCGCGTCTACGCCAACGAGATGACCGTGCGCACGAACTTCGTCGACGGCGACATCGCGGTCGTCAACGGCGCGCCGACGTTCATCACGGTCGCGGATCGGCTCGACCGCCCGCACGACGTGACCCTCGAGCTGCCGGCGGACTGGTCGGACGCGGTCACCGCGCTGCCGCCGCATCCGGCGGGCGGCGCGCGCCGGTTTCGCGCGGCCGACTACGACGCGCTGGTCGACGCGCCGATCGTGCTCGGCAACCCGGCGGTGCGCTCGCTGGACACGGGTCTCGCCGTGCCGCACGCGCTGGCCAACTTTGGCGAACGCAACGTGTGGGACGGACCGCGGTCGGCCGCAGACCTCGCGCGCCTCGTCGCGGAGCAGGCCGAGTTCTGGGGGGTCGTCCCGTACGATCGCTACACGTTCATCAACGTCATCGGCGAAGGCCGAGGCGGCCTCGAACACAAGCAATCGACGTTGATGATGGCAAACCGGTGGATGACGCGCTCGCGCTCCGACTACCTTCGCTGGCTCGGGCTGGCGAGTCACGAGTTCTTCCACACGTGGAACGTCAAGCGGCTGCGCCCCGCCGAACTCGGCCCGTTCGACTACGAGTCCGAGCGCTACACGCGAAGCCTGTGGATTGCCGAAGGCCTCACGTCCTACTACGACGACCTGCTGGTCGCGCGAGCCGGCCTGATGACGCGCGATGAATACCTCGCGGCCCTGTCGCGCCAGATCGAAGCGGTGCAAACGCGGCCCGGCCGCGCGGTGCAGCCGCTGTCCGAAGCGTCGTTCGACGCCTGGATCAAGTACTACCGGCCGGACGAGAACTCACCGAACACCACGGTGAGCTACTACGAAAAGGGCGCCGTGGTCGGGTTCTTGCTCGACGCCGAGATCCGCCGCCGCACGGCCGGTCGCCGCAGCCTCGACGACGTGTTGCGCGCCGCCTACGCGCGGTTTTCGGGCGCACGCGGCTACACGCCGGACGAGTTCCGGGCGGTCGCCGAGCAGGTCGCGGGCGGGTCGCTGGCCGACTTCTACCGCAAGTACGTCGATGGCACGGAGGAACTCGACTACGCGCCGGCGCTCGCCTACTTCGGCCTCGAATGGACGCCGGCTGATCCCGCGCCGGCCAAGGAGGTCCCCGCGTGGCTCGGCGCCGAGGTGTCCTCCGGCCCGCGCATCACGATCGCCCGCGTGTTGCGCGGCACACCGGCGTGGAACGCCGGGCTCAGCGCCGGCGACGAGGTGATCGCGATCGACGACTACCGCGTGCGCGACCTCGACGACCGCCTGCGGCGCTACCGCCCGGGCGACGAGGTGACGGTGCTCGTCGCGCGCCGGGGCGTTCTCGTCCGCGTCCCGGTCACGCTCGGCCAGCGGCCGCGCGCATCGTGGAAGCTGCGCGTCGCCAAGCGGGCCTCGGCAGCGCAACGCGCGCGGCTCAGGGACTGGCTGCGCGACTGATCGCGGCGGCCGCGGCGGCGTCCCCTACGCGCGCTCCGGCCGCCGAATCCCGAGCTTCTGCATGCGCGACCGCAGCGTGTTCGGGTTGAGCCCGAGGCGCGCGGCGGCGCCGCGTTCCCCCGCCACGGTCCAGCCGCATTCTTCGAGCACCTGCATGATGTAGGCGCGCTCCACCTCGACGAGGGTTTGCCCCGCCGCCACGCGCAGCCGCGGCGCCGACGCCTGGCCGCCGAGGTCGTCGATCTGCAGCACGGGACCGCGCGACACGATGGCGGCCCGCTCGATCACGTTTTGCAGCTCGCGAACGTTCCCCGGCCAGTCGTACCGCATGAGCCGGTCGACAGCCCCCGGTGCGACGCCGTCGAACGGCCGGCCCAGGCTGCGCGCCACGCGCGCGAGAATGTGATCCACCAGCGCCGGGATGTCCTCGGGATGCTCGCGCAGCGGCGGCACCGCGATCGGAAACACGTTCAGCCGATAGTACAAATCGGCGCGAAAGCGTCCGTCGGCGACCAGCTGCTCGAGGTCGCGGTTCGTGGCCGCGACGATGCGGGCGTCGGTCGTGCGCGTGCGGCTGCTGCCGATGCGCTCGAACTCGCCGGACTGCAGGACGCGCAGCAGTTTCGCCTGCGTCTCGAGCGGGAGTTCGCCGACCTCGTCGAGAAAGATCGTGCCGCCGTCGGCGACTTCGAATCGTCCGGCGCGGTCGGCGTGCGCGCCGGTGAACGCGCCCTTTTCGTGGCCGAACAATTCACTTTCGACGAGCCCCGCAGACAGCGCAGCGCAGTTGACCTTGACGAACACGCGGCCCGCGCGGCGACTGCGGGCCCACACGCGCGTCGCGACCCGCTCCTTGCCGGTGCCGGTCTCGCCGGTGACGAGCACGGTCGTGTCCGTCGGCGCCACCTGATCGACCAACGCCCGCACCCGCTGCATCGCCGGGCTGTCTCCGATGAGTTCCCAACGCGCGGTGTCACCGCGTACGACATCCCTGAGGACCGCGTTTTCGGCGGCCAGTTGCGCGCGCAGTCGCGCGTTTTCTTCGAACTGCATCGAGTTGAACAGCGCGATCGCGATCGCATCGGCGATGTCGACGAGCGGCTCGAGGTCGGTGTCGGCAAAGGCGTGGGGGCGGTCCGACATCAGACAGAACACGCCGATCCCGCGGCCTCGTGCGACCAGTGGCAGCAAGATCGCGGAGTGGACGCCGACTTCCTCGAACGCCGTGCGCGCGACGGTGAACGGGCCGAGGTCGTCGCGCGTGCCGATCACGCGCGGTCGCGGGTCGGCGATCAACGCGTCGACCACGCTGTGGTCGCCGGAGGGATAGACGCGGCCCTCGTAGATCCGATCCGGGTCGTGCGGACCGTGCAGCGCGTAGAGCACGTTCCCCTCGCCGTCCGGGTTGGGCATCATCAGCGCCATCTTGTCGTGCGGCACGAACTCGCCGACGGCCGTCGCGATCGCCGAGAATACGCGGTCGCGTTCGAGATGGCGCGATACCGCACGCGCTATGTGGAGCAGCGCGCGCGCCTGCATCAGGCGAGTGTCGGCGTCGACCGTCACGCGCGGCAAGGATACCAGCGCGGGCGCCGCCGGCAACCCGCGCGGATCGACCGGGGGCCGGTAGCTGCGCCAGTCGTTTTCAATCCATCCGCGCCGCGTTACACTCGCGGGGCGCGAGTGAACGACGCCGTTCAGCCTGCACCGGACGACGCGGAACGAGCGAGATCGCTCGGGTTGTGGGCCGCCACCGGCGTCGGTGTCGGCGCCATCGTGGGCGGCGGCGTATTCGTGCTCGCAGGCGTTGCGTTCGCCGCGGCAGGGCCGGCGGCGGCCATCGCGTTCGCGGTCAACGGCGCGGTCGCGTTCCTCACGGCGATGAGCTTCGCCGAGATCGCCACGGCATTTCCCGAAAACGGCGGCGCCTACACCTTTGCCAAGAAGGTGCTGTCGGTCCGCGCGGCGTTCGCCGTCGGTTGGATCCTGTGGTTCGCCTACATCGTGGCCGGGGTCCTGTACGCGCTCGGCTTCGCATCCTTTGCGGCACTCGCGGCGCAGAAGGTGTGGGCGTGGTTCGCGGGCCAACCGCCGGCATGGCTCGCGGGCCGCAGGCTCGCACTGCTGCTCGCCTCGGGCGCGGCCGTCGCGTACGCGTACACGCTCGTCAAACGCGCGACCGGCGGCGGCCAGTACGCCACGGTCGGAAAGGTGTTCGTGTTCGCTGTGCTCATCGTCGCCGGACTCGTCGCGCTCGTGCGCCAGGATCCGACGACCAGCCTGGACAACTTGCGGCCGTTCGTGCCGCACGGCATGCCGGGGCTGCTGATGGCGATGGGGTTTACGTTCATCGCGCTGCAGGGCTTCGACCTCGTCGCGGCGATCGGCGGCGAGGTGCGCGACCCGGGCCGCACGATTCCGCGGGCGATGTTCCTGTCGCTCGGCTGCGCGCTCGCGATCTACCTGCCGCTGTTGCTGCTCGTCGCGTCCGTCGGCGTGGAACGGGGCGAATCGATCGCGCGGCTCGCGGCCGCACAACCCGAGGGCGTGATTCCGCTCGCCGCGGAGCGATTCATGGGCCCGGTCGGCTACTGGCTGGTGATCGTCGCGGCCATCTTGTCCACGCTGTCCGCCCTGCACGCCAACCTGCTCGCCGCATCTCGCGTCGCGCTGTCGATGGCGCGCGACCGCACCCTGCCGGCGATGCTCGGCGACCTCCACAAACAACGGCGCACGCCGGTGATGGCCATCTTCGCGTCGACGCTCACGCTCGTAGCGATCGTGTTCATGGTGCCGGATCTGGCGGCCGCCGGCTCCGCGTCGAGCTTGATCTTTTTGGTGTCGTTCGCGCTCGCGCACCTCACCGTGTTCCTCGCGCGCCGGCGTGGCGGGACCACCGCGGCGCCGTACCGCACGCCCTGGTTTCCCACCATCCCGGCCGTCGGCGGCGGCGCGTGCGCGGCGCTGGCCCTGTTTCAAGCCGCCGCCGTCCCGGATGCGGGCGGCATCGCGCTCATCTGGCTCGGTCTCGGCGTGATGCTGTACTGGTCGCTGTTCGCGCGCCAGGCCGAGATCGGCGACGCCGCGGTCGAAGCCGCCGACCCGGCGCTGATGCGGCTGCGCGGGGAGGCGCCGCTGGTGCTCGCGCCGATGGCCAATCCGTCGCACGCTACGGCGCTCGTGTCGGTGGCGAATGCGCTGGCCGCGCGACGTGTGGGGCGCGTGCTTCTGCTCAGCATCGTACCGGTCGCCGACGACGACGCGGCGTCCCCGGGTGTACCGCCCCAACTCGAGCACACCCTGCACGCGATCGACGACGCGCTCCGGCAGTCGTTCACGCGGGGGCATCGCCCCGAGGCGCTGATCACCGCGGCCGCCGACCCGTTCGCCGAGATCCGGCGGGTCGCGCGCGAACACGGCTGCGGCGCGGTCGTGCTCGGCCTCGGGGACCTGTCGGACGACGCCGGCGAGCCGGCGCTCGTCCACCTGATCGACTCCGTGGACGCCGACGTCGCGCTTGTGCGCGCGCCGGCCGGATGGACGCTCCGCTCGGCCGAGCGGGTGCTCGTCCCGGTCGGCGGCCGCGGCGATCAACACGAGGTGCGCGCGCGGCTGCTCGGCACACTGACGCGCGGCGGTCGCCGCACGTTCACGTTCGTCACGGTGTTGCCGGCGTCGGCGTCGGACGCGGACGCCGAGCGGGCCCGCGACGAGATCGCCCGCCTGGCCGAACTCAAGGTCCGCGGCGCGCGGATCGAGATCGTGCGGGCCGACGACGGCGCGGCGGCGGTGCTCGAACGGGCGGCCGACTTCGACCTGATGGTGCTCGGCCTGCCGCGAACGCGACGGGGCGTGCGACTCGGACCGTTCGCCCGTCGCGTCGCGCGCCACGCGCCGTGCGCCGCGATCTTCCTCAGTCGCCGGCGGCGCGGGCCGTTCGACCTGCTCGAGCCGCTGCGCGACGACGTCGTCGAATCGCTCCGCGACGTCGTCCGCGCGAGCCCGATCCGCAAACCGCGGTGACCGCGCGGCCTACGGCTGAATGCACAGCTGCAGCTGAAAGTTCGTGAACGCGCCGGTGTCGGGCTGGGCGTCGTCGGCCACCCTTAGCGTCCACGTGCCCTGGGCCGCTTCGCCGGCGACGGTCGACAGCGGCTGCTCGGGAGCGAACGGTCCGGTAAACGGCGCGACTCCGTCGGTGATCGACGTCGGTGCACCGTCGACGAACACGGTGTCGGTGTAGTTGTCGCCGCCGCCGCCGTTGTCCGTCGACAGCTCGACGTTGGTCCCGGCCGGCGAGATCAGGAAGATGTCGAGATCGGCGTCGTAGGTGTGGGTCACGGAGATTTGCACCGTGACCGACGCGACGGTGCCGGTATCGGGCACGTCGATCTTGCTGGAGACCGACTTTTCGTCCTCGACGTCCTTCGGCAGATCCGTCGCGGCGTAGATGACCTTCGTGGTGCCCGACGGGCACGTCGCGAGGCAGGCGGCCGCCGCGGCGCAGTCGCTGTCGTCGCAGTCGACCTTTCCGTCGAGGTCGTTGTCGACCCCGTCACCACACGTGCGCTCGCGCCCGAACTCGCACGTGGCCTTGCCGTCGCAGTCGGGGTCCTCGCAGTCCGCGATGCCGTCGGCGTCGTTGTCGATGCCGTCGTCACACGTCTTTTCGCTGGCGAACTCGCAGCCGGCCGTGCCGTTGCAACCCGGATCGAGACAGTCCGCGGCGCCGTCGCCGTCGTCGTCGGTCCCGTCGTCACACGCCGGCTCGGGACCGCACGGCTCCGGGCAATAGCACAGGTACAGTTCGAAGCTGTCGATCGACCCGCCGCCGACGGACACGGTGTCGGTGGCCGACAGCGTCCACGTGCCCTTGGCGGGGGCGCCGACGACCGTCGCCAGCGGCTGTTCGGGACGGAACGCGCCGGTAAACGGGGGCGAGGCCTCGGCGATGGAGGTCGCGGCATCGTCGGCAAACAGCGTGTCGCGGTATGCGTCGGACGAATAGCTGCCGCGGCCGTCGGCGAGCGTGACCGTCCCGCTCGGCGCGGTCAACGAGATCGTCAGATCGGACGGGAAGCTGTGAGTGATCGTCGTCGCGACCATCGCGCGCAGCACGAGTCCTTCCACATCGACCTGAACGTGGCTCTCTCCCGTGTCGAGGTCCGGCACGGTCACCGGCGTGTCGGTCGCAGCCACCGACAGCGACATCGAGCCGGCCGGGCAGTCGGCCGCCAGGCAGGCCGGGCGGTCGGCGCAGTCGGAGTCGTCGCAGTCCGTCGCGCCGTCGACGTCGTTGTCGATCCCGTCTCCGCACGTCCGCTCGGCCGCGTACTCGCACCCGGCTACGCCGGCGCAGTTGAAGTCGAGGCAGTCAATGTCGCCGTCGCCGTCGTTGTCGATGCCGTCGTCGCATGTGCGCTCCGCGGTGAACTCGCAGGTTCCGACGCCATCACACGACGGATCGCGGCAGTCGGCCACGCCGTTGTCGTCGTTGTCGATGCCGTCGTCGCACGTGCGTTCGGCCGGCGACTCGCATCGGCCGACCCCGTCGCAATCGCTGTCGACGCAGTCGAACCGGCCGTCGAAGTCGTTGTCGAGGCCATCGTCGCAGTCGGTTTCCACCGCGGGAACTGCGTCGGCGCCGCCTCCGGTCGAGCCCGCGTCCACCTTTGCGCCCGGGTTTTCGTCGGCGCGGTGCGTCTCCTCGCCCGCGACGGCACACGCGGCGAGCGCGGCGAGCGCGGCGAAACCAAAGCTGCGCGCAATTCGTTGCATATCCATCCCCATCTCCTCCGGCGGGCGAAGTCGGCGCCGATCCCAAGCAAGCTGCGGGCCAGCGCCAAGTCGCCCCAAACTGGTGAGTGCGGCCTGTCACGAACGCCGACAGGGTGGCTACTGTAGTCGCCATGTGGGCGCGTGTCCCCGACGGGAACGTCCCGAATTTCCCCGACACCGGGTCGCGCCGGGCGCCGGCGCGACGGGGCGCCGCGCGCACCCAAGTTCGGTGACGCCGGGGTCGTTGGTCCGGTCGCGCTCAGCTCGACAGGACGCTCTCGAGCTGGTCGAACACGCGCGTGCGCCACTCGACGAGCGGGCTGGTGCGCGCGTTGAGCCGGTCGGTCTCGACGAGCACCGCGCCGAGTTCGACCAGCCAGCAGTAGGGGTCGACCGGGCTCTTGATCGCGACCTCCGACGGCGGTGCGACCGGCGGCACCCACGCGGCCATCCGGCGCGTGTGGCCGTCGAGCAGCGCGCGGGTCGCGACGTGCGCCAGCCGGCTGCCCAGCAGGCGATCGAACGCGCTCGGCCGCCCGCCGCGCACGACGTGGCCGAGAATCGTCACCCGCGTCTCGGAGGTCTCGGGGTCGGTGTCGAACTCCTCGCGCAGCCGCGCATCCACGCGCTCCTTGAGCCGCGCGACCGGGACCGGAACGCCCTCGGCCTTGACGACGACGACCCGGCGCGTGCGGCCGACGCGCGCGCGCACCTTGCGCACCGTCCGCACCACCATCTCGACGATGTCGTCCTCGGACTTGTCCGCCTCGGGAAACAACACGGCGTCGGCGCCGGCGGCGATCGCCGACGTCATGGCCAGGTAGCCGCTGTGGCGCCCCATCACCTCGACGAGGAAGGTGCGGTCGTGAGCGTCGGCGGTGTCCGAAATCTTGTCGCACGCCTCGACGATCGTGTTCATCGCGGTGTCGACGCCGATGCACGTGCCGGTGAAGCCGATGTCGTTGTCGATCGATGCGGGTACGCCCATGACGCGAACGCCGCTGGGTCCCGCCTCGCGCGGGTCGGCGAGCGCGTTGGCGCCCGCGAGCGAGCCGTTGCCGCCGATCACCAGCACCGCCTCGATGCCCGCGTCGGCCAGGCGCGCGCGCGCCTGATCGCGCGCGGCGCGGTCGAAGAACGCCTTGCAGCGCGCCGACCCGAGGATCGTGCCGCCGCGGCGAACGATCGGTCCGACATCCGCCGGTGACAGCGGCGCGAAGCGGCCGTCGACGAGGCCGCGGAAGCCGTGCGATACGCCGAAGACCTCCCAACCTTCCGCCAGCGCCAGCAACGTCGCCGCGCGAATCGCGGCGTTCATGCCCGGCGCATCGCCGCCGCTGGTGAGGATCGCCATGCGGCGGGTCGCGCCGCCGCCGCCGCGCATACCCGGCTCGCTGCGTTCCACTGCGGGGAGCATACTCGATCGCCACATGGCCGAAAGAGCGCGTTTTGCAGGAACCGCGCCCAGTCGACTCGCCGCGGTTGCGCCCGGTTGCGAGCGCCGGCGGCGGCGCGACCGTTGCCAACGGCAACGCGGCGATGCGCCGCGCATCACGACCGGCGCGCCGCGAAGCCCCAGGCCATGACGGCGAGCCCGGTCCCGATCGCCGCGGCCGCGACCGCGGCCGCCGGACCCGCGCTCACCGCAATCGCCGCGCTCGTTCCGACGATCGCCAGCGCGACCGCGGCGACCGCGCGACCGCGACGGCCAGCGCCGGGCCGAAGCGCGACCGCCCGCGGGACGGCCGCCGCACCGGCGGGCGCGCCGGCCGCGACCGCGCACACGCGGTGCGCCGCGGGCCAGTTGTCCTCGTGCAACCCGTCGACCGCGCCGAGCACGAACTCGCCGTACACCCGGTCGTAGCCATCGTTGCAGTGCACTTCGTCGCCAACCGCGAGGATCCGCCCGCAGATGCCGCACGCGAGCGGGCGATCGGCGACGCACCCGTCGGCCGCCGGCGTGCGCCCTGCGTCGTCGCCGTCCACACCGTCAGTATGCCCGACCCCGCGGTCCCGGGTTCCCTCCTTTTGGTGCAGCTCGCGAAAGGCCCGCGACACCGGGGCAGGGCGCGAACGCGGCGCCCACCTCCGCGACCCGGTCGCGGAGCGACGCCCCATCCGGTTTCGGAGACCTCCGACCCGGGGTGCCGCGTGGCCTAGGTGGCGGTTGCGGCGCGCAGTCGCCGCCCGTTTTCGTACGCGCGCAGCCGGCGGCGCGCCTCGTGATAGGCGCGCCGCGCCATCCCGTCCGTCACGAGCCAGGTTCCCTCGATGACGCGGCCGTCCTCGAACGCGGGGTCGCCGCTGGCGACGACGACGACGGTGTCGAAGTCGCGTACGCATGCCTCGGAAAAGTCGGGCCATGCGAGAAAACGCGACTCCTCGACGTGGTAGACGGCGACGTTCGTCCCGGCGGCGATCCCCGCGCGGGCGGCGACGCGGCACGCGAACGGAACGACCTTGCCGACACCGGCGTCGCACCACACGGGGTCGCGGGATGGCACGTATCGGCCGCGGTGGTCGATTACATCGATGAATACGTCCACATCGACCTCCTGATCGGGGTCCCCGGTTTTGCATGCGTCGATCCAATCCGCGCCTCCGCAACCTCCCGGAACGACGCGGTGTGCGCGGGTGTAGGCGGGGTCTGCCGCCCACCGCGTGCGCGGGTCGATCGGGGGCTGGCGGCCCCGTGCTACACCCGGCCCATGCCCGCGGTGCGCACCGAGCGCGATGGCCCCGTCACCACCGTCATCCTCGATCGACCGGCCGTACGCAACGCCGTCGATCGCGACACGGCCGCGGCGCTCGCGGACGCGTTCCGCGCGTTCGACGCCGACGACGGCGCGCGCGTCGCCGTGCTGTGGGGCGCCGGCGGAACGTTCTGCTCCGGCGCCGACCTCAAGGCGATCGCCGTCGGCCGCGGCAATCGCGTCGCCGACGACGGCGACGGGCCGATGGGGCCGACGCGCATGGCGATGTCCAAGCCGGTGATTGCAGCGGTGTCCGGGCACGCGGTCGCCGGCGGTCTGGAGCTGGCGCTGTGGTGCGATTTGCGCGTGGCCGAGCGCAGCGCCGTGTTCGGCGTGTTCTGCCGGCGATGGGGCGTGCCGTTGATCGACGGCGGCACGGTGCGCCTGCCCCGGTTGATCGGCCTGTCGCGGGCGCTCGACCTCATTCTGACCGGCCGCCCGGTGTCGGCGGACGAAGCGCTGGCCATCGGCCTCGTTCACCGCGTCGTCGACGACGGTCAGTGCCGGCAGGCGGCCGAGGCGCTCGCGCGCGAGCTGGCGCGGTTTCCGCAAGCGTGCCTGCGCGCGGACCGCGCGTCCGCCTACGAGCAAGCGGGGCTCCCGCTGGACCGCGCGCTCGCCGCCGAGCTGGCGCGCGGGCGCGCCGTGCTCGCGGAGGCGGTCGAAGGTGCGCGCCGGTTCGCCGGCGGCGCCGGCCGGCACGGCCGCTTCGACGACGAGGGCGCGGCGCACGCGGAGGCACTTCCTTCCGATCGCAACGGATCGAAGGAGTAGGGACAGCCCCCGTTACAACCCCGCGCAGCTGCCGTCGCGCATCGCGCCGCGCTCGGGCTCCGGCACGGCGGACAGCACCGACTCGGGCGGCCCCGCGCACGACGGCAGCTCGCGGAAACCGTTCAGGTCCCACACGTAGTGGCGGCCCGGCGCGAGCTGGACGTTCTCGATGACGTCCCAGCACGGGCTCGACACGAGCCACGGCTTGCCGTCGACGGAATGCACCGCGAAACTCGGCGGGAACCCGTACACGTCGCGATTGAGGCACGTCGTGCCGATGTTGTCGCCGATCGGCCCGATCCACGATGCGGCCAGCGTGACCGGACGATCGGCCGGCACCTCGACCCACGCAAACGCGCCGAAGTTTTGCGCCGGATACGGGTCGGTGTCGTCGCCGGTGAGCGCCGGCAGGCAGCCGCGCCCGTGGTTGTCGATCCCGTCCATGAACGCCGCGTAGTCTCCCGGATGCGTGCTCAGCGCGGTGATCCCGTCGACCTGGCCGTTGTTCGCGCGCGGGTCGGTGCCGGCCTCGAACACCTTGATCGTGAAGTGGCGCATGCTGGTCTGGCCGACCCACCAGTCCACGCCGTAGCGGGGATCGGCGGTGCGCAGCACGTCGTAGTCGTTTTGCGTCGTGTCGCACGGCACGGGGTTGCCGGGCCGGCGGACCGGATCGTTCTTCTCCGGCCAGTGGTGCGGCTGGCACACCCCCCAGTTCGGCGAGCTCGGCGCCGGCGTCGATCCGTCCCAGGTCGACGGCGGAAAGTCGCCGGTCGCCTGCCAGCAGTCCGCAAACCGCTGCGCCTCGACGGGGCAGTTGCCGGCGCCGAACCGCCGTTCGCAGATCCACAACCACTTGTGCTGGCGGTCGCAGGCGACGCGGTAGTTGTGCCAGAACGCCCACAGATCGCCGTGGACGTATGCGGGGCCGACGCCCGGGCAGTCGCTCGGCGTCGCGTCGGCGCCGCCGGGGCCCGCCGCGTCGGCGACCGCCCCGTCGGGGCTCGGACCGGCCCCGTCGATGGCGCCGGCGCACGCGGCGACCGTCGACGCCGCGGCGGCCAGGATCCAGCCGGTCCGTCGCGTCATCGCCCCTGCCACCAATCCTTGCGCGACCGCGGGTCCATGAACTGTCCGGTGTCGCGGATTGCGACCAGCAGTCGCGACGACCGCGCGCGGCCAAACGCCTGATCGGCGCGCAGCGCGGGCAGCTCGGCGCGGCCGGCGGCGTCGCTCGTCGCGTACAGGTCGCGCAGCGCCGGGTCGACGCACACGCCGACGACGTGCAGCGCGTAGCCGGAGACGACATTGTCCTCCCGCGTGTACTTGAGCGTGATCGAGTCGTCGTCCGCGTACAGCACCCGCACCTGAAAGCCGTCGCCGATGTCGTAGCCCGACACCGGAACCTCGATGAGTTCGCCCGGCGTCGTTGCCATCGCAACCATCGTCACCTCCCACGCGGAGATCGGGCCGGCCGGCTCGCCGGCCTGCCAGTCCCAGTCGTTGACCCGGTAGTTGGCCGCGAACGCGGGCACGCGGTCGTCCGCGAACACGGTCGCCAACTGCGGCGCCCGCGGGTCGGTCGGGCCGTCGAGATCGATCAGGCCCGTCGCGCCACCGGTGGCGGACCAACCGCGCAGTTTGATGTTGAGGTCCGGGTGCTCGGAGGCGGGGCGATCGGACACCGGCCCCGCGGTCGACAACGTGGCGTAGGTCGCGCCGCCGATCGGCTCGCACGGCGCGAGGCCGCCGTCGAACGACGACGCGTCCGGCGCAAAGGCGTCCGGCGCAAAGGCGTCCGGCGCGGTCGCGCCGGCGTCGGCGGCCATCCCCGAGGGCGAGCCGCCGACCGTGCACCCCGCGAGATACGCCGCCACCACGGCCACGGTCGGCGCGATCTTCGGCATACCCGGGGTCGATGCAAGGCCGGTGCCCACGCCAACCCCCCAATCGGGAAGGTCGCGGTGCCGCCGGTGCAACGTATCGTGTGCGGACCGGTCTCCCCGGTGCGGTCGAGCGATTGACCGCGCGCCGCCGATCCCGCAGGCTGATCGACGGTGTCGACCGCGCGCTCGGGTCCGGAACGCCGGCGCCGGCGCACCCGCGTGCCGGGTGCCGCCGCGGCCGCCGCGGTGGCGGTGGTCGCCGCCGTCGCCGTCGGAAGCTGCGCGCGGCCGCCCGCGCCGGCGCGGCCGCGGCAGCCGACCGGCACGTGCCCGGGGGCGTGCGCCCACTACCTGCGCTGTAAGGGCGAGCCCGACGACACCGCGACGTTCGCCGCGTGCGTGACCGAGTGCCGCGCGACGTTCGACGATCCGGACGTGCTCGCCGACTACGAACGGCTCGACTGCGACGACGCGGTCGCGTTCATCGAGGGCGACAGCGGCCGCGGGCCGGGCGCCGCGGCGCCCGCGCCGCGCGCGCGGCGGCCGGCGCCCGCGCGCCGCTGACGCGCCGCGCCGTCGCGCTCGGCCCAAAACGCCGCCAACTTCGGCCACAGCCCGTGCGCCGCCTTGCGGGACACCACCGCGCCGACGTGGCCGCCGTTTTGGTGGATATGCACCACGTCGTCGGCCCGGATGCGCTCGAGCATCACCTCGGCGCACGCGCGCGGCACGATGTAGTCGTGTTCGAACGTCACCACCGCCGTCGGCGTGCGGATCGCGTCGAGCCGCACCGGCTGCCCGTCGAGGCGATAGCGCCCCTCGACCAGCGCGTCGCCGCGATACAGCTCCTCGATGTACTCGCGGTACGCCGCGCCGGGAAACGACACGTTGTCCGAGCCCCACCGCTCGGTGGCGACGAAGCCGTCGAGGAACTCGTCGTCCCACGCGCGGTCGACGAGCTGCACGGCCTTCCACAGCCCGAGAGTCGGCTTGACCATGTGGAAGCTCGCCTGCAGCAGCGGCCACGGCACGTTGCCGAACGCCTCCACCACGGCCCCGACATCGAAGGTGCGCGTGCGCGTCCACGCGGCGAGCACGCCCGCGTCCGCAAACCGCAGCGGCGTCGCGAGCGCGGTGTGGGTGGCGACGTATTCGGGGTAGACCGCGATGTGGATCGTCGTGATGGTGCCGCCGAGGCAGTACCCGAGCAGGTGGATGCGGTCGACGCCGGCGATGCGCGCGGTCTGGCGGATGGCGCGGCCGACGTAGCGCCCGCAGATGTCGCCGAACGTGACGAAGCGGTCCTCCGGACCGGGCGTGCCCCAGTCGACGATGAACACGTCGTGACCGCGACCGACCAGGAACTCGACGAAGCTCTTGCCAGGCGCCAGGTCGAGTACGTAGTGGCGGTTGATCAGCGACGGCACCATCAGGATCGGGGTCCGATACGCGAGCCCCTCCGGGCGCGCGCGGTAGCGCAGCAGCCGCCACTTGTTTTCGCGGAACACCGCGTCGCACGGCGTGACGGCCACGCGCGGCCGGCGCCGGTGCAGCGTGAGCAAGTTGCGCAGCCGCCTCACGTCGCGTCCTCCGCGTACAGCGCCTCGAACCGGTCGCGGAACCGGTCGTAGATGGCGCGGCGTCTCAGTTTGAGCGACGCGGTGAGCAGCCCGCCGTCGACGGTGAGCGGCTCGTCGATGATCGCGAACTTCTTGATCGTCTCGAACCGCGCGAGCCCCGCGTTGACCCGGTCGACGCATCGCTGCAGCAACCCGCGCACGCTGTCGGGCGACGGCGACGGCCCGAGCGCCTCGACGATCGCCGCGTGATTCGGCCAGATCCCCGCCACCAGGTACTTCTTTCCGTCGCCGTAGACGACGACGTGATCGACGAGCGGCTCGTTGGCAAACCGCATCTCGATGTTGGCCGGCGGCACGTTCTTGCCGCCCGCGGTCACCAGGATTTCCTTCTTGCGGCCGACGATCTGCAAGAAGCCGTCGTCGGTCCACCGGCCGAGATCGCCGGTGCGGAACCAGCCGTCCTCGGTGAACGCCGCGCGGGTGGCTTCCGGGTCTTTGTGGTAGCCGGCGAACACGTTGGGGCCGCGCGCGAGGATCTCGCCGTCGTCGGCCAGCCGCAATTCGACGGACGGCAGCGGCTTGCCGACCGAGTCGAACCGGTAGTCGTCCGGGCGGTTGAGGGTGAGCGTCGGAGAGGTTTCGGTCAGGCCGTAGCCCTCGATGATCAGGATCCCGGCGCGGAGAAACAGTTCCTTGACGTCGCGCTCGAGTCCGGCGCCGCCCGACAGGCAAAACCGCAGCCGCCCGCCGGTGAGCCGCTGCAGCGCCGCCTCCGGTTCGGCGTCGGCCTGGGCGCGGCGCGCGAGCTTCTCCCAGTAGGCCGGCACGCTGAAGAACACGTTCGGCCGGACGCGCGGCAGAGCGTCGAGCGCATCGGCGGGCGCGACCATGTGCGTCGTCCAGCCGAGGGTGTTGCCGATGCACATCTCGCCGAAGCCGAAGATGTGACTCATCGGCAACCACAGCACGTCGACGCCGTCGTCGGGGAGGGCGGGACCGTTGCACTGCAACCAATCGCTGGCGTTGACCGCGACGTTGCGATGCGTCAACGGGACGCCTTTGGGGTGGCCGGTCGTTCCGCTCGTGTACAGCATGACGGCGCCGTCGTCGAGCGTCACCGCGTCGCAGCGCGCGTGCAGCGCCGCCGGGTCGCCGTCGCCCATCGCGAACGCCTCGGCCCACGCCAGCGTGCGCCCCGCCGGGCGGACCTCGATCTCGCGCTCGCGGAACACGACCACGGCGTCGCTGTGATCGAGGATGTAGTCGACCTGCTCGGGCGTGTTGTTCGGGTAAATCGGGACCATCACGCCGCCCGCCGCCTGGATCGCGAGCGCCGCCGCGGCCCAGTTCACCGAGTTGTGCGCGTGGATCGCCGCCCGATCGCCGGGAGCCAGGCCGACCTCGCACAAAAACGCGCCGAGCTGCTCGACGCGCCGCGCGAACTGGCGCCAGGTGACCGGCTCCGGCGCGTAGAACCGCACGCGATCGCCGCGCTCGCCCACCGCGTCGAACACCGCGCGAGGCGCCGGCCGCGGCTCGAGGTAGGCCGACACGTCCACGGCTAGCGCTCCTCGAGTTCGACGAGCTTCTCCTCGAGGTCGAGGAGCCGGCTCTCGAGCTGGTTGAGCTTGTGCAGCTCGCGCTCCTGGTCCGCCTTGGTCGGCAGGCCCCACGCGCCCCACCACGCGCACAGCAGCTTGTCGGTGGCGGCCTTCGTGCGCATCGCCGCGGTGAGCATCGCGCCCGACGGCTCGAGCACC